>JBDLSY010000083.1:0-8720 GCA_039805985.1 Pseudomonadota bacterium
TAGCTTCACTAATTTAGGAAAAATTAAATCATAATCAACGATAATCATAGTTTATTTAACATTACTTAATAATATTTTAAGTTATTTTATATCTTTTATATTTTTACTCTTTATATCCTTTTATTCTTTATATCCTTTTAATACATAAACGAATATACATATGACACAACCTTTAGATTCTCAATTACGTAAAGCCGCTTTGGAATACCATGAACAAGGTAGACCTGGAAAACTACAAGTCGTTGCCACTAAACAAATGAGTAATCAACGTGATTTAGCGCTGGCTTACTCACCAGGTGTTGCTGCTGCTTGTGAGGAAATTGTCGCTGACCCCGCAAACGTGTTTCGCTATACGGCTAAGGGCAATATGGTAGGTGTTATTACCAATGGCACAGCGGTATTAGGACTGGGTAATATTGGCCCTTTGGCCAGTAAACCCGTTATGGAAGGCAAAGCGGTTTTATTTAAAAAATTTGCCGGCATTGATGTATTTGATATTGAAATTAATGAGACTGACCCCGATAAATTAATTGCTATTATTGCTGCTTTAGAACCTACTTTTGGTGGGATTAATTTGGAAGATATTAAAGCACCTGAATGCTTTTATATTGAACGTGAATTACGTAAACGTATGAATATTCCTGTGTTTCATGATGATCAACATGGAACAGCGATTATTGTTAGTGCGGCCATTCTTAATGGTTTAAAAGTATTAAATAAACGTATTACTGATATTAAATTAGTCACCAGTGGTGCAGGTGCCGCCGCCTTAGCATGTTTAAATTTACTCGTTGCTTTAGGCTTACCACGAAAAAATATTTGGGTCACTGATTTAGGGGGGTTAGTCTTTGAAGGACGCACTGAATTAATGGACGCTGACAAAGCACAATACATTCAAAAAACCGATGCCCGCACCTTAAATGAGGTCATTGCTGATGCAGATGTATTTTTGGGCTTGTCTGCGGGAGGCGTATTAAAACCAACCATGGTTGCTAAAATGGCGGCTAACCCTCTAGTACTAGCACTGGCCAATCCAACACCAGAAATTTTGCCTGAAGAAGTCCTTGCCGTACGCAGTGATGCCATTGTTTGTACAGGACGAACCGATTATCCTAATCAAGTCAACAATGTTTTATGCTTCCCTTATATTTTTCGCGGTGCATTAGATGTCGGTGCGACTACTATTACCCGTGAAATGGAAATTGCGACTGTTTATGCCATTGCAGAACTAGCACAAGCCGAACAAAACGATGCCGTTGCTGCCGCTTACGGTGTAGGCAACCTTAGCTTTGGACGCGATTATTTAATTCCTAAGCCGTTTGATTCGCGTTTAATTGTCAAAATTGCCCCAGCAGTCGCTCAAGCCGCTATGGATGCCGGCGTTGCAACCCGCCCAATTAAAGATATGGCAGCTTATATTGCCAGCTTACAACAATTTATGTACCATTCAGGTAGTTTTATGAAGCCTTTGTTTAATATGGCAAAGCAAGCTAATGAACAAACCCATCAAAAAACCCGCATTGTTTATTGTGAAGGTGAAGAAGAACGTGTCTTACGTGCAGTACAAATCGTAGTCGATGAAAAATTAGCCAAGCCAATACTCATTGGTCGCCCATCGGTCATTGAAAAACGTTTAGAAAAGTTTGGTTTACGCATTAAAGTAGACATTGATTTTACGGTTGTAAACCCCGAACAAGACAGACGCTATCGTACTTATTACACCGACTACTATCAAATAATGTCACGCAAAGGCGTTAGTGAACAATATGCCAAAATTGAAATGCGTCGCCGTCATACCTTAATTGGATGTATGTTAGTCAAGCATGGTGATGCTGATGGTATGATTTGCGGCACATTTGGTACACCTAGCTTACACTTGCCTTATATTGATTCAGTGATTGGTAAACGCAAAAATGCTACGTGTTATGCAGCTATGAACGGATTAATGTTACCCAATAGAGTGGTATTTTTAGTAGATACTCACTTAAATTTTGATCCTAGTGCGCAAGAAATTTGTGACATTACCCTGATGGCTGCTGCTGAATTGCAACGGTTCGGCATTAAGCCCAAAGTCGCTTTGCTATCACACAGCAACTTTGGAACAGACCACTCTAGCAGTGCATTAAAAATGCGTGAGGCATTGGCACTCATTCGTACACACAATCCATCGTTTGAAGTAGACGGCGAAATGCACGGTGACAGTGCTTTAGATGAGCGTATTCGCAACAATAGCGTTAAAGACAGCCCATTAACGGACTCCGCCAATTTATTGATTTTTCCTAACTTAGACGCGGCTAATATCTCCTATAACTTACTTAAAACAGCAGCCGGCAATAATGTCGCCGTAGGCCCTATATTATTAGGTGCTAATGCCCCCGTACACATTATTACTGCTACTGCAACGGTGCGGCGTATTGTAAATTTAACGGCTCTAACTGTAGTAGATGCCAATGTAAAGCGTTAATTTTTTATACCTTAGGCACTTATGCCTTAGGTACTTATACCGTAAGCATAATGAACTCTTTAAATAAACCATTTTCTACTATTCGTATTTGCTTAGCACAACTCAATTTAACGGTGGGTGCAGTGGCAAAGAATACTCAAATTATATTAACTGCCATTCAGCAAGCGGCTCAACAACAGGCTGATTTAATTTTATTTCCAGAGTTGGCCATATCAGGCTATCCGCCCGAGGATTTGTTATTTCGCCCAGAATTTACCAAACAATGTCAAGCCGCTTTAAGCCACATTACCGCAGCAACCCTAGAGTATCCCAATTTACATGTCGTAATTGGACACCCTGATTGGTATCCACTAGGTGCTGATTTCGCTTCTAATTGTTTTAAAAACTATCATATTAACAATGCGGCTAGTTTATTGTGTGCGGGTAAAGTACTAGGTACTTACTACAAACACGAATTGCCCAATTACGGCGTATTTGATGAACACCGTTATTTTAGCTTCAGTGGTGCAGGCGGTACTGAATATGAACCCTTTGTATTTGATATTAAAGGGACACGTTTTGGTATTAATATTTGTGAAGATGTATGGCTGCCCACTGCCCCACAAGTCGCTAAAGATGCAGGTGTTGAAGTCCTATTGGTTTTAAATGCGAGTCCGTTTTATCACGGAAAAATGATACACCGTATTAATACCATACGAAACAATGTCAGTGCATTGGGTATGGTCTATATCGGTATTAATCATGTGGGTGGACAAGATGAATTATTATTTGATGGTGGCAGTTTTGTACTGAATACAGAAGGAGCTTGTACAACACAACTACCACAATTTGAATCTGCGGTTCAATGTCTTGTTTTAAACAATGCTGCACCACAAGTTTCAGAAATAGCGATATCTTTAAGTGTAGAGGCGGAAATATATCAAGCCTTAGTACTAGCGACCCGTGATTATGTTCATAAAAATGGTTTTAAATCCGTTGTATTAGGGCTTAGTGGCGGTATTGACAGTGCTTTGGTATTGAGTATTGCCGTAGATGCTTTGGGTGCTGATGCGGTTCACGCTATTATGATGCCTACGCGGTTTACTGCCGATATGAGTATTGAAGACAGCCGTACAATGGTTACGCGTTTAAATGTTCGCTATGAAGAAATTTCTATTGAATCTTTATTTGAAGGGTATTTAAATACATTAAGTACAGTATTTGCAGACACATCTACTGGGTTGGCTGAAGAAAACCTACAAGCGCGTATTCGTGGCACATTACTGATGGCATTTAGCAATAAATTTAATCATTTAGTATTAACCACAGGCAACAAAAGTGAAACTGCCGTGGGCTATTGCACTTTATATGGTGATATGTGCGGTGGCTTTGCAGTCTTAAAAGATGTACTTAAAACACAAGTGTATCGTTTGTGTGAATGGCGAAACCATCAAGCCATTGAACAAGGTCTACCCACTATCATTCCACACACTATTTTAACCCGTGCCCCCAGTGCCGAACTGCGTGAAAACCAGACTGACCAAGACAGTTTGCCTGACTATGCGGTATTAGATGCTATTATTATCGCTCATTTAGAACATAATTTATCATTTCATGAAATACTTGCTTTAAATATTAGCGATGAACATACCGTTAAACGGGTATTACACTTAATTCAAATCAATGAGTATAAACGCCGTCAATCTGCGGTGGGTGCAAAAATTACGCCGCGTGCTTTTGGTAAAGATTGGCGTTTACCGATTACCAATGGATTTGTAACAGGTAATTTAAATATAAATTAAATATAAATTAAATATAGATTAAATATAGATTAAATATAGATTAAATATGAATATGAATTAAATATATCTTATGCCAATGATAATTAATAATTTTACCCATCTGTGTCCACGTATTCGGGCATTAAATATTTTACAAATTCAAGACCCTGCTGCTAAAACACAAGCTACTTTGCAATTAGCAAGACAAGCTATACGTAATAATAATTGGAACTTAAATGCCGATTTAATAGAACCGCCTAATTTACCAGGTATGCCGACAGCTTTAAAGTTAGTTCATGCCACAGTTATTCGTCCTCAACCTTTACACACCCCACAAGGGCGAGGTACTTTATTGCATGCACTGGCACATATTGAACTCAATGCGGTCAATTTAGCTTTAGACGCGGTCTGGCGATTTAATAATATGCCATTGGCCTATTATCAAAATTGGTTGATGGTTGCGGGAGATGAAGCATATCACTACCGAATGTTGGCTAGACGAATGAACAGCGTTAATACTTACTATACAGCACACCCCGCCCACAACAGTTTATGGGATATGGCAGATAAAACAAAAAATGATGTGTTAGCCCGTATGGCTTTAGTCCCTCGCTTGCATGAAGCCCGTGGTTTAGATGCCGCTCCAGCAGTGCGGGAAAAATTAATTGGTTGTGGTGATAACGACAGTGCTGCCGTAGTTGCGGTCATTCAGCGTGACGAAATTAACCACGTAGCCATCGGTAATCATTGGTACCGCTATTTGTGTACAAAACAAGGTTTAGAACCTGTGACGCATTATCAGCAACTGTGTCAAATGTATAGTGCTGCCAAACCACGACCACCCTTTAATGAAGCTGCTCGATTAGCAGCGGGCTTTACGCAAGCAGAAATTGATTATTTATATACCAATTAAATGTTAATATCTTGTTAATATCTTGTTAATATCTTAACTATTACAGCTTTAAACATTACTCTATCGTAGGTTATTTTTAATACTTTTAAAAAATTTTAATTGCGAAAAATTTATACATAACAATATTTATTTAAAAATCTATTTAAAAATCTATTTAAATATTTATTTTTTAGGAAATGCTAAACGCACCTCAAACCCTGCCCCAATCGCGCTATGCAAACTTAATTCAGCTTCATGACGTTTGGCAATTCGTGCCACAATCGCTAAACCTAAACCACTGCCTTCGCAGCCGTTGCGTGAACTATCACCCCGTACAAAAGGCTGTATCAATTTAATTAATTGTTCAGGATTCACACCCGCACCGTTGTCTTTAATACTAAGAATAACCTCATTTTTTTGTGGGTAAATTTTTATAGTTAAGTATGCAATACTGTTACTTGTTCCATATCGGCAGGCGTTTTCAATCACATTGCCCAATAAGCGTACTAACATTGCTTCGTCCGCATTAATAAATATATTAGGTATAAAATGGGTTATCAATTGACACCGACTATCACGCTCATAACGCAATAAAAAATCATCTATTAACTCGGTTAAATTAAGCCGCTTAAGTTGTGCTTGGTCGCTGCCAATATAGTCTGTAAACTGTTTAAGCTGCATATCTATTTGAGAAATGTCACCATTCATAGCGGCACGTTGCTCATCTTCTAAAGCCGCAAACTCTAATTCTAAGCGTAACCTTGCCAGTGGTGTACGTAAATCATGCGATAAGCCTGCTAACATTAAACGGCGATCTGCTTCTTGACTAGCCAAAGCTTGTGCCATACGGTTCATACCTGCATTCACTTTAGCAATTTCTTTAACACTATGTGTAGGCAACGGTATGTATGGCACGCCTTCTGATAAATCTTGAATACGTTTTGCCAATGCAGTTAATGGCGTGGTAATTCGTTGTGTTAGCCAAGCGGCGCCTAAAGCAGCCGTAGCCAATGCCAATATTAACCATAACCACCACCAAGTAGGGTTTTTTAAACGGGCTTCTATACGCTCTGGATCAACACGTAGCCAATAAGTATGCAACCCTAAGGTAGTACCGCCCATATCAAAACTAATCCATAAACCTTCAATTTGATTGACTTCGCGGGCAAGTTGCGTATGTTGTCCTAATTTAGTTTTTAGCAAGCTATGTAACCAGTGGTGCATGACTGTATCTTCTAATGAAACTACAGTATCACTGCCTTCGCGAACAAATACATCAACCCGTTCATCGGTATTTAGTTCTAGCAACAGCGAAGCACGGTTAGTCGATCTGGCATGCATAATGGCACTACGCGTTAAATTAACCGCCGTAGTCAGTTGTCCAGCCAAAGCTTGCGCTCTAGAATATTCTTGACGCATGGTGAAGCCATACGACCACAAAGCAAAGCCAACACACATTAAAGCAAGCAGCAAACCAAAACTTCGCCAAAATAAAGACAAAACTTTTAGGCGGAGTCGCCATTGTAAACAATAGCGACTTGCAGTATGAATAAAATTATTTAACACAAATACAATTTACTATTATTTATTAGCCATTTATAGCCATTGATAATTTAGCGAGTTGTAGCCATTGTTTCACTAGAAACAGTGGTAGGCATGGATTGAGCATCCTCATGTTTATTTAACAGTTTAGGTGACTGTAAAGGCTTACGCGCCATAATATCATTAATTTGTTCGGCATCTAAAGTCTCGTATTGTAGTAAACCTTCTGCCATGACCGTCATAATATCAAGGTTTTCATTAATTAAACGCTTTGCCAAACTGTATTGTTCAATCATAATTCTTTCAATTTCAGCATCAACGCGTTGCATCGTCGATTGCGACATATTAATCGCACTGCCCACTGCCCCTCCCATCATAGCTTGATTGTCTTCTTGGGTATAAATCATAGGGGCTAAATCACCACCCATACCCCATTGAGTTACCATATTTTTAGCAATTTGAGTCGCTTGTTGATAGTCTGATGATGCCCCTGAAGAAATATCCTCTAAAAATATTTCTTCGGCTATTCGTCCTGCAAATGAAACGGCAATATCTGCCAACATTTTATTTTTATGGTAACTAATACGGTCAGCAACAGGTAAACGCCATACTACACCTAAAGCTCTGCCCCGAGGAATAATGGTGGCTTTGTATACAGGGTCTGAAGCAGGTAATAAACAGCCGACTACAGCATGGCCTGCTTCATGATAGGCTATTGTACGTTTTTCGTCTTGACTCATCACCATACTGGTACGAGCAACACCCATATATACTTTATCTTTAGCCTCTTCTAAATCGTTCATCGTAATGACGGTGCCGTTACGGCGAGCGGCATGCAAAGCAGCCTCATTCACTAAGTTAGCCAATTCTGCTCCTGAAAATCCAGGTGTTGCTTTAGCTAAATTGGAAACGTCTACTCCAGGTGCTAAAGGCACTTTGCGCATGTGTACATGTAAAATTTGCTCACGTCCACGAATATCGGGCAAACCGACTTCAACTTGGCGATCAAAACGGCCAGGACGCAGTAAAGCTGGGTCTAAAACATTAGCTCTATTGGTAGCTGCAACGACGATAATACCCTGATCTGAACCAAAACCGTCCATTTCTACTAATAGCGCGTTTAAAGTTTGTTCATTAGAGTTATTGCCCATTCCGCCTGCACTGCGTTGGCGACCCACTGCATCAATTTCATCAATAAAAATAATACACGGCGAGGTTTTACGGGCTTGTTCAAACATATCGCGCATTCTTGATGCACCTACACCAACAAACATTTCCTCAAAATCAGAACCCGCAATACTATAAAATGGTACTTTGGCTTCACCTGCAATCGCTTTAGCTAACAAAGTCTTACCTGTTCCTGGTGGTCCTACCAATAATAAACCATGGGGAATTCGTCCGCCTAATTTGGTATATTTGCTAGGTTCTTTTAAAAAATCAACGATTTCTTTTACTTCAAATTTAGCTTCATCACACCCTGCTACATCAGCAAAAGTAGTTGTGTTACTGGCTTCATCTAAAATTCTTGCTTTGCTACGTCCAAAAGAGAAAGGGCCACCACCGCCTTTACTGCCTTGACGACTCATATAAAAGAAAAAACCTGCAATCAGTAAAATAGGCCCAAAAGTAAATAAAAAATTCATTAAGAAGTTTTTATCCGCTGCTTTGCCTGACACTTCTACCCCTGCGTCAATAAAATCACGTACCATAAATAAATCGGAAGGGGCAATCACGGCATATTCTTTACCGTCTTTTGCTTTAGCGACCACCATTTGTGTTGAACCTTGAGGAATAATCTCAATTTTTTCAAGACGCTTTGCCTTGGCTTCCTCTTTAAGCTTACTATAAGGAATATTTTCTGGCGGCGTACGCATATCATCGTACATTTTCGGCAAACTAAACAAAGCGAATGCTATTGCTGCTGCAATAGCCAGTTTTCCAAAAGAAATATTCACAGTAAGACTCCAAAAAATCTAAATAAAAAATTTACACTCAACAGTCATCATTAACACAACTATCAACTATTATCAACTATTATTAACTACTATTATCAATACAACTA
>JBDLSY010000084.1:0-6628 GCA_039805985.1 Pseudomonadota bacterium
ATATGAGAATTGCGTGCGCTTGCGCTAGCCACAGGCGTTCCAAGTCCGTAGATACGTGTGCAACTCGCGTTGGGGTCTTAAAAGTATTAAAGTATTAAAGTATTAAAGTATTAATATATTAGAGTATTAAGACTTAATAAGGTATTAAGGTATTAAGGTATTAAACCCTAAATGTTAAAGCATTTTGATGAACTCGTTGAGTGTCAGGTCTCACGCCGTGCCATAAATAAAAACTTTCAGCCGCTTGTTCAACTAACATACCTAAACCGTCTGCTACATCAGCCCCTTGAAACGAACACCACTGCATAAAAGGCGTGGGTTTAGTAGCATACATCATATCGTAAGCCAGTGTTTTAAGGCCGTGCACTCTTAAAGCACCTGTATTGGGCTTAATGACTTTACCGTATAAACTAGCTGATGTTGCATTGATTACAATATCACAAGCGGGCAAAGTTTCTTCTAAAGAATGTGCCGTGACTGCTTTATTAAATAAATCAGCAATGACGTGTGCTTGACTGACCGTACGGTTAGCAATATGAATAATTGCACCTGCCGCCAACAAAGGGGCAATAGACCCTTGTGCAGCACCGCCTGCTCCCAATATCAAAATACGTGTGCCATTTAAGCCGTCAGCATCGTGAGTTCCGCGTAAGCGTTTTAAATCGGCGACTAATCCAGCACCATCAGTATTGTCTGCTAACCAAGAATGATCTGCTTGACGTACTAAACAATTAACGGCTTGTGCCAACTGTGCACGTTCAGTATGTTGATTAATGGTAGTAAATGCAGTCAATTTGAAAGGTACTGTTATGTTACACCCTTGTAAACCTTGTGCTATTAAACTGTTTAATGTGCCAGTAAAGTTATTTAATGGGACTCTAATCCGTTCATAGCGACATTTAATTCCAACCGACTGGGCAAATAATTGTTGAATTTTAGGCGATTGGCTATGTGTAATGGGATTACCCAGCACCGCATAAAACGGGCTATCAGTTTGGTAAAGTGTTTTAATACAACTCATAAGTACATAATAATATTTTTAAAAAGATTGTTTATAAAGACACAATTTAATCACCTAATGACAACATTTTGCGGTATTGTAGCGGTTTGATAAATAAATACCAAAATAATATGTGTAAATAATGTACATAAAGCCGTAATTATTAATAATATCATTGCTTTAATATTTTTTATTTCTTTTATTTATATTTTCTATTTATATTTTTTTGTTTAAATTGATTTAATTTACTAGGAGACACCATGGGTTTATTAGACGGCATGTTAGGCAATGTTTTAAGCAGTGTAATGGGTAGTGGCTCAAATGATCCTAAAGTTGCTTTAATTCAGGGCGTATTAAGTATGATGTTAAATAATAACCAAGCCAATAACCAAGTCGATAGCGGTGGTACTGCAGGTATGATTGGTAACGTATTAAGCAGTGTTATGGGGGCATCTCAAAGTGGTGGTTTAACCAGCGGTTTAGGCGGTTTATTGAGTACTATGGCTCAAAATGGCATGGGTAATCAAGCGGCTTCATGGCAAGGAACAGGGGCTAATTTACCCATTAATGCTGACCAACTCACACAAATTTTAGGCAGTTTAGGCGGCGGTACGGGTGCAGATATTTTAGGAAAGTTAGCGGGCAGTGCTGGCTTAAAACCCAGTGAAGCGGCAGGATATTTAAGCGAATTATTACCTAATTTAGTGGATAAATTAACGCCTGATGGCCAAATACCTGATAACTCTAATTTAGATTTAGGCAGTATTATGCGAAGTATGTTAGGTAAATAAATATTATTTATAGTATTAGTACTTATAATACTTATACTATTTATAGTATCTGTATATAGTATCTGTATATAGTATCTGTAATATGTATTTACTTCATAGCATTTATACTATATACACTAAATATAAATAATTTATTAAGCATAAATCTAAACGAATTTTTACCCTAACTTGCTTAGGGTTTTTTAATTTTTAAAACAGCACACATTAATTGTTTTTATGGCAAAACTTCATACCATCGTTAAATTACTACAAAGTCAAGGGTTTGGCACACGCCGTGATTGTGAAATATTAATTGCAGACCAAGCGATTACTTGGAACAGTGAAGCCATAGAATATATTGATGATACGTTTGAACCCCTGTTAGGTACACCGTTCACAGTACGTGGTGAAGCATATATATATCGTCCAAAAGCATATATTTTACTCAATAAACCTGCGGGTTATGAATGCTCACAAAAACCTAAAGAACATATTAGTATATATACTTTACTGCCTAAATATTTACGCCAACGGGGTGATTCTGGCTCACGTGATGGTGTGCAGTGTGTCGGACGTTTAGACCAAGATACCACAGGTTTATTACTATTGTCTGATGATGGGCAGTTTATTCATCAGTATACTAGCCCAAAAAAGCAGCTGAATAAATATTATCGTATACAAACTAAACACGAAATTACTGCCGAATTTTTAAAAAAATTACAAACGGGTGTTGTTTTAAATGATGCAATGGGTGATACTCCAGAGCCTGTATATGCCAATAATATTGAACAAACAGGGGCCTTTAGCTTAACCATGGCAATTACTGAAGGCCGTTACCATCAAGTAAAACGTATGATTGCCGCCGCCAGCAATCGATGTGAAGCTTTGCATCGGTTGTCTGTCGGTGAATATACATTACCCAGTGATTTAGCCGAAGGGCAGTGGTGTTATGTAGATAAAGTTTAATTTTTTATTGATTATTATTAATTTTTTATTGATTATTATTTATTGATTATTATTTATTGATTACCGTTTGTAATTGCCAATGCAACAGCTTGAGCGACTTTAATGCCATCAACGCCTGCACTTAAAATACCGCCTGCATAGCCTGCACCTTCGCCCGCAGGATACAATCCTTTGACATTTATACTTTGAAAATTTTCAGTGCGAGTGACACGCATTGGGCTAGAGGTACGAGTTTCAATGCCAGTTAAAACGGCATCATAACGGTCAAAACCTTTGATTTTCTTACCAAAAGCAGGCAATGCCTCACGCATAGCAATAATTGCAAAATCGGGCAGTAAGCTAGATAAATTAGTTAAATGAACCCCAGGTTTATAACTAGGAATAATTTTTCCTAATTGTGTTGAAGGCCGATTGGCTAGAAAATCACCGACTAATTGCGCGGGTGCAAAGTAAGCCCCGCTAGGTGAACCTAAGGTATAAGCATGCGTTTCTAACTGCCTTTGCAATACAACACCCGCTAACGGATTTAATGTCGCGTCCTCTAAAAAATCTGTTGGGTCAATATTAACCACAATACCTGCGTTAGCATTGCGTTCATTACGTGAATATTGGCTCATTCCATTAGTGACTACGCGATTTGGTTCACTGGTTGCGGCAACAACAGTACCACCTGGACACATACAAAAACTATAAACGGCACGCTTATTTTTTGCATGGTGTACCAGCTTATAATCAGCAGCCCCTAATAAAGAATGACCCGCATGAGTACCCCAACGCGCCGCATCAATCATACCTTGTGGATGCTCAATTCTAAAGCCAACTGAAAATGGCTTGGCTTCCATATACACACCGCGTTGATGTAACATTGAAAAAGTATCCCGTGCGCTATGCCCTAAAGCCATAATTACATGTTGAGATTCAATTATACTGCCATCAGCCAATTGAACACCTTGTATATGTAATTCACCCACAGTGTTTTTTCCAATTAAAACATCAGTGACGGGTTGCTCAAACCGTACTTCGCCGCCTAAAGCAATGATGGTTTGACGCATTGTTTCTACTACGCCAACCAAACGAAATGTACCAATATGTGGGTGTGCGAGTACCGCAATTTCGGCAGGTGCTCCTGCTTTAATAAACTCATCAATGACTTTGCGTCCTAAAAACTGTGGGTCTTTAATTTGACTATACAATTTACCATCAGAAAAAGTACCTGCTCCGCCTTCACCAAATTGTGCATTGCTTTCAGGATTCAAAATACCTTTACGCCATAAAGCCCAAGTATCTTGAGTACGTTCACGTACGGATTTTCCACGTTCTAATACGATGGGCTTAAACCCCATTTGTGCCAAAATCAAGGCTGCAAAAATACCGCATGGACCAAAGCCCACTACAATCGGCCGTTGTTTAGGGTTAAGATAATTAGGTGCTTGTGCAATAGGGTAGTAATTCATATCAGGAGTGCGCTTGATATGAGGATTGTCGCGGTGTAGCTGTAATATATCGGCTTCGTTACAGACAGTGCAGTCAATAATATAGGTTAATGCCATTACACTACGACGTGCATCATAACTACGTTTATAAGTACAGTAACTCATTAATTCGTCTGGCTTAATGCCTAAAGCCTGACAAATATAAGGTGTTAGTGCCGACTCGTTTGGAGCATCAGTGGCATTTTTAGCTAAAGGAATTTTGAGTTCAGACAAGCGAATCATCAATAACCTTTTATAAAAAATAAAAATAAAGGTAAAAAATTAAACATATTTAAAATATAAAATTTAAGGTATTCAATGTAAAAAGCCCACTAAAACAATAGCGGGCTTTAAATATAGCCTATACACATTACCCACTTATTAAAGTGGGTTAAGCACGGTTTCGTATTTTACGAATAGCCGCTAACTGTGCTGATAACATTGATAACTCTGCTTCAACCAAGGCAATTTCTACTTTATCGGTTGATTTTGCCTTGAGGTCACGTGCTGTTTGAATCGCTTGATTAGCCCGTGCTTCATCTAAATCTTTACCACGAATGGCCGTATCTGCCAACACAGTGATGGCATCGGGTTGAATCTCTAAAATACCCCCTGCAACAAATACAAATTCATCACCTGAACCATCTGCTTTTTGTACACGGACTGTTCCAGGTTTAATACGGGTAATTAGCGGGGTATGTTTAGGAAATACACCTAATTCACCTTGTTCACCTGGTAAAGTTACAAACGTGGCAAGCCCACTAAAAATACTGGCTTCCGCACTGACGATATCTACTTGTAAAGTTTTCATGACACCCTTTTTTTGAAACTTAAAGCAATATAAATATAAGTTGTTATTGTACTTTTAACGGCAAATTAGCAACTTATATTAAGTTATTATTACTTTATTACTTTATTATTATTTCATTGTTTTCGCTTTTTCAAAAGCTTCATCAATACCGCCCACCATATAAAAAGCTTGTTCTGGTAAATGGTCACATTCCCCGTTTACAATCATATTAAACCCACGAATAGTTTCTTTTAAAGACACATATTTACCTGGTGCCCCCGTAAATACTTCTGCAACATGGAACGGTTGACTTAAAAAGCGTTGTATTTTACGCGCACGGAATACAGCTTGTTTGTCTTCTGGTGATAATTCGTCCATCCCTAAAATGGCAATAATATCACGCAATTCTTTATAACGTTGCAACACCGCTTGTACTGCACGGGTAGTTTTATAATGCTCCTCACCAATCACTAACGGGTCAATTTGTCGGCTGGTTGAATCTAATGGGTCTACCGCAGGGTAAATCCCCAAAGAGGCAATGTCACGGCTTAAAACAACTGTTGCATCTAAATGTTGGAAGGTCGTCGCAGGCGATGGATCAGTTAAGTCATCAGCAGGGACGTACACAGCTTGAATGGAAGTAATAGAACCTGTTTTAGTTGAGGTGATACGCTCTTGCAATACGCCCATCTCTTCCGCCAAAGTAGGTTGATAACCTACAGCCGAGGGCATACGTCCTAACAAAGCTGACACTTCAGTCCCTGCTAAAGTATAGCGATAAATATTGTCTACAAAAAATAAAATGTCTCTACCTTCATCACGGAAACGTTCTGCCATCGTCAAACCTGATAAAGCAACACGCAAACGATTGCCCGGTGGTTCATTCATTTGTCCAAAGACCATCGCTACTTTGGATTTATTTAAGTCCTTGGCATTAATGACCCCAGCATCAGTCATTTCGTGATAGAAGTCATTGCCTTCACGGGTACGCTCGCCGACACCTGCAAACACGGATAGACCACTGTGTTCTTTGGCGATGTTATTAATTAGCTCTAACATATTAACAGTTTTACCGACACCTGCTCCACCGAATAAGCCGACTTTACCGCCTTTAGCAAACGGACAAATTAAATCAATGACTTTAATCCCTGTTTCTAGCAAATCAACAGAAGGTGATAGTTCGTCAAATTTTGGTGCAGGGCGATGAATTTCACGGACTTCATCGGCATTAATCGGCCCTTGTTCATCAATAGGACGGCCTAATACGTCCATAATACGGCCTAATACGGCATCACCAACAGGCACTTGAATCCCTTTACCTGTGCCATTGACTAACATACCACGACGCAAGCCGTCTGATGAACCCATTGCAATGGTACGAACAACGCCGTCGCCTAACTGCTGTTGAACTTCAAACGTTAAGCCTACTTCAGCTAAACTAGTACCAGCATCTGCCAAAATCAGTGCATCATATATGTTTGGCATTGCATTACGTGGAAATTGAATATCAACAACTGCTCCAATACATTGGACAATGTTTCCTTGAGAAAGTTCAGACATCTTATGTTCCTTGTTATCCTATTGAATTAACTAAATAATTAATATTACTAATAATAATTAACGATTAATA
>JBDLSY010000085.1:0-3357 GCA_039805985.1 Pseudomonadota bacterium
GGGCATATTACTGCTATGCCTCAAGCCAGTACGCACGTGATACCTGAACCCACAAGAACACGAAAATTGTTATTGCATAAAGCTGAAATTGACAAGTTAATTGGTAAAGTAGAACGTGCTGGCTTTACCTTAGTGCCTTTAAATCTGCATTATAAAAATAGTCGCATTAAGTTAGAGTTAGGCTTGGCTAAAGGTAAAAAATTACATGACAAACGTGATGCAGATGCTGAACGCGATTGGAAACGTGAACAATCACGCTTGATGAAACACGGGCATAGAGAATAGTATATCTCGTATGTCTTTTGTACTAATCGCACACCCTATTTGCTAAGTCTCTATTTATTAGTCTAAATTAGTCTGATTTGGAGGGTTCACCAGTACCAAATGAAGTAAATAATGCTAAAGTTTGTACCTGTAACGCTTCTTGCATGTGTGAAAATGCTTGCTTGTTATGCTCTAAATAAGTTCCCACCATCGTTTGGGTAACTGAATTAGGCGTACCCAGTAAATTTACCCATGTATCTGGTTGATATACTTTTGCTGTTGATAGCAATTTGTTTTGCTCTTGTAGTTTTGTTTGAACATCTAAAAAAGCACGTATATTTTTTTCTAAAAAACTACCAAGAGTCCCCTGAAAAGTATTGCCATAAAAGCGAATCATGCAAATTAAGGCATCTTCAGTAAATAGTGGCTCACCACCTGCTTCGGCTTCTAAGACAATGTTTAGATAAACACTCCGTGTTAAGTTTTCACCTGTTTTAGCATCAACAACCTGAATTTTTTCGCCAGAAACTACAAAATTACGAATATCTTCTAAAGTAATGTAGGTACTGGTTTTAGTGTCATATAAACGGCGATTAGGGTATTTTTTAATTAAGCGAATTGATTTACACAATACTTCAAGTGTAAACGTGTCTTTGTTTAGCGAATATATTTTATTAATTTTATTATTGAGGGACATAGTGGCTTGGCTATTTAAAATACTACAAAATAAATTATGCGCTAGTGCTTAAAGGGTATGAACCCAACAATTTATAAAAAGCGGTTATATTTTTTAATGACAACAAAGCCTTATTAATACTAGGTGTAAGCACATGTCCAGAAATATCAATATAAAAATAATACTCCCAAGAACCCGTACGCGCTGGACGCGATTCTAATCGAGTCATATTAACGCCGTGGTCAGCCAATGGTTTTAACATAGCGTACACTGCTCCAGCATTGTTATCTACAGAAACAATCAGACTGGTCTGATCTTTAACAAGGCTATTGGTACTTGGTTGTGTTAAATGAGTACCAATCACTACAAACCGTGTGCGATTATTAATATCATCTTGTACGCAAGGGTGTATTATTTTTAAGTTATACAGTAATTGTGCCGAACTACCTGCTAATGCAGCCGTACAAGGGTCTATGCTGGCTAAACGAGCCCCTTCACCATTACTGGCAAGGGCTTGTATTTGAATACTTGGAGTATGTTCAGCCAACCAAGTTTGACATTGAGCCAAAGCTTGTGCGTGACCTACAATTCGTGTGATACCTTTTAAAGAGCCATTTAGGCTTAATAAATGGTGTTCAATGGGCAATACCATTTCTGCACAAATAGACAGAGGTGTCGTTAGCAATAAATCTAAAGTGCGTGAAACAACACCTTCTGTAGAGTTTTCTACAGGAACAATACCAAATTGAGCATTATCGGCTTCCACTGCACGAAAAACAGCATCAATTGTTTTACAAGGCATTAAAGAGACCCCGCTACCAAATTGCTTTAAAACGGCTTGCTCGCTATAAGTTCCCGCTGGACCTAAGTAAGCTACGGTAGTTACCGCTTCAATAGCTCTACAAGCACTCATAATTTCACGCCAAATGGCTTGTAAGCCTTCAGTTTTTAAAGGACCAATATTACGGTTTTTTAATGATAGTAAAATCTGTGCTTCACGTTCAGGACGATAAACTGGCTCACCTCTGGCGTGCTTTTCAGCACCTATTTGTAATGCAAAACTGGCACGCTGGTTAATTAAATTTAAAATTTCTGCGTCTAAAATATCAATTTTTTCTCGTAAAGGCTTTAAATTTTCAGAGTATGTATTGACCTTATCAAGAGGAAGTGATTGTTTCATAGTACATTATTAATAGTTATTAGTCTTTCTATAGTTTTTTATAATTTTTTATAATTTTTACAGTCATTATTTTAGATTACTTTAAGTTTAAATTACTTTAAATTATGTTTAATTAAATAGCTTAAGTATCGTAAAATATATTAAATACTATAAAATAGGTGACAAACAATGAAGCATAACCCTATCAATAACATTACAGGTAAATTAATTTAAAAACCTATGAATCCTAAATACTTAGACATTTTAGCCTGCCCTGCCTGCAAAGGGCGATTAAGCTATGACAACAAAGCACAGCATTTAATCTGTACGATTGAAAAAACTGCCTATCCTATAGTAGATGGGATTATGATGTTAGAACGCAATTATGTGATTGATTTAACTGCTCAAATACTTGAACTCGAACAATCGCATGAAAAATAACAAAACTCAATATATTTTTACAATGTTGGTTTAAATATTTAATATGTTTCACATTATTATTCCCGCCCGTCTATCATCTAGTCGTTTATCACATAAAATTTTAGCTGATTTAGGTGGTGTGCCGCTGGTTATACGAACGGCACAACAAGCCAGTAAAGCCAACGCAATCAGCCTAACAGTTGCCGTAGACAACCTTCAAGTTGCAGATACAGTACAACAGTATGGTTTTAATTGTATCTTGACCGATGTTGGACACTTAACAGGTACAGACCGTTTAGCTCAAGCGGTAGCACTGTTAAATTTACCAGACGAAGCAATTGTGCTAAACGTACAAGCCGATGAACCCATGATTGACCCTGAACTCATTCATGCGGTTGCTCATACCTTACACCAGCACACTCACTGTACTGTTGCTACAGCAGCACACCCTTTAACAGCGGATAATATTGTAGATATATTTAATCCAAATGCCGTCAAAGTAGTCTGTAACAAAGCCCATGAAGCACTGTATTTTTCACGTGCACCCATTCCATTTGCCCGTGATAAAATTAGTCAAGCTGATAACGGTTTAATGCAAGCAAGTTACCATTCAAATATCTCTCATCAACAGTTACCGACTGTTCTTAGACACATTGGTATTTATGCTTATCGTGCAAGTTTTTTACGACAATACCCTGACTTGTGCGAAAGTCCTTTAGAGTCAATTGAAAAGTTAGAGCAGTTACGTGCTTTATGGCACGGTTATCGCATTGCAGTATTGCCTTGGACAAAGCCAACTGTAGCAGGTGTTGATACTGAAGCTGATTTAAACCGTGTA
>JBDLSY010000086.1:0-10723 GCA_039805985.1 Pseudomonadota bacterium
ACTTTTGAACATTTACCACCGATTGCACAAGAGTTTTTACAACAACTGCTGACGCAACGACGGTTATCGCCATTAACACAAAAGCGTTATGCCCACGCTTTACAGTACTTCCATGCTGAAAGTAATGATATTAATCAGATTAATATGGTAGTTTTACAGCGGTGTATTAGTCAATTGTACGCTCAAGGCTTAACACCGCGTAGTTTAGCAGTCATGTTGTCTTCATGGCGTAGTTACTGTGCTTGGGCACAAAAGCAAACTGTATTACTGGTTAATCCTTGTATTGGTTTGATGTCTCCTAAAGCCAGTAAACCATTGCCTAAAGCTTTGCCTGTTGATGCAATGCAGAAATTTTTAAATAGTACTAGCAGTCTTACAGCTGATTCAAGTAGCCGTGATTCAATATTAGCATTACGCGACCAAGCCGTATTAGAGTTGTTGTATGGATGTGGGTTACGTGCCGCTGAATTAGTCAGTTTGGATTATGAAAAAACAGCTGATAACTATAGTTGGTTAGATATTTCTGGACAACAAATTCATGTTTTAGGTAAGGGCAGTAAGCCACGCATAATACCACTGCCAAACTTGGTTAGTAAAGCGATTAATGCTTGGCTTGAAGTACGTTTTGAGTTATTACCACGTTCAACAGTCGCTTTATTTTTAGGGGTACGAGGCGACCGTTTAAGTGGAACGGAGTTACGGCGTATTACTCAACGCCGCGCTATTAGTTCTAATATCGGGCAGGGCGTTCACCCGCATATGTTGCGGCACAGTTATGCCAGTCATTTATTACAAAGTAGCAGCGATTTACGCGGCATTCAAGAGCTTTTGGGGCATACTAGCATTGTATCAACGCAAATTTATACCCGTTTGGATTTTCAACATTTAGCCAAAGTGTATGACCAAGCACATCCTAGAGCAAAATCTAAAATTAAGAATAATTAAAAACAATTAAAAACAATTAAAAACAATTAAGAATAGCTAGACCGTAATATTAAGCATACATCATTACCCAATTGTTGCGTACTATGTAAGTTCCAGCGGTTTATTTGTGATAAATCTGTATAAATAGAGTTGTCATTTGTCCAAGTCAAACCCTTACCCAATAACAAAGGGGCTTGATACAATACGATTTCATCTAATATTTTTGCCTTTAACAAAGCACTATTTAAAATACTGCCCGCTTCACAGTGTATTTCGTTTAAACCTCGTGAAGCCAATGCCGAAAAAACGGCTGGTATACTTAATTGTTCTTGATGCATTGTTTGTACAGTATCAATATCCAATAATGAAACACCCATAGTTTGCAAAGTAGCTTTTTTAGCCATATTTTTATTATTTATGCCGTGAATAATTAATACGGGTGCAGCATCAGTACAACTCATTATTAGCTGTGAATCAAGCGGTATACGTAAATGTGTGTCCAATACAATACGTAAAGGTTGCCGCACTGTAACCACCGCACGCACATTAAGCAAGGGATTGTCTGCTAACACAGTGCCTATACCTGTTAAGACTGCACAACTACTGGCACGCCAGTGATGTGTATCATCTCGTGCTGCTATACCCGTTAGCCATTGGCTATGTCCATTAGGCAGGGCGATATAGCCATCTAAGCTAGTCGCTACTTTTAGGCGCAGCCACGGTAATCCAATTTTCATTCGCTTAAAAAAGCCTATATTTAATTCAGTCGCGGCTTGAATAAGATGGGTTACTTTGATGTTTAAATCAGAATCAGTATTTGAATCAATATTTGAATCAATATTTAAATTATTAATATTTAAGTTGTTAGTATTTAAATTATTAGTGTTATTAATATAGTTACTGATAATACTAGTACTATTAATATTAAACTCATCGCCACACCATACACTGACACCTGCTGCACGCAAACGTGCTATTCCTTGCCCAGCAGTCAGGGGGTTTGGGTCAATCATTAAAGCAAATAGGTGTTTAATACCCGCATCAATTAATGCCTGTGAGCAAGCACCTGTTCTGCCTATGTGGTTACAAGGTTCTAAAGTAACATAAGCCGTTGAGCCATACAATACTTGGGCTGAATGCCCACGCGTATAGGCATTTTTAATAGCAGTTATCTCTGCATGGTCATCGCCCGCAACTTGTGTTGCCCCTTCACCGATTATTAAGCCTTCTTTTACTAATACACAGCCAACGCGGGGGTTTGGACTAGTACGGTATTGTGCAGTTTTTGCCAATTCAATAGCCCGCTGCATAAAAAAAAGATGTTGATTATTCATATTATTTTGATAAATGATGTGGATTTTTTAAGTTTAAATTAAGTTTAAATTAAATTTAAATTAAGTTTAAATTAAGTTTAATTACCTTAATCTTAATTATTATTTTGATTATTATTTTGATTAATACCTTAATTATTATCTTAATTATTAATCGCTTAAAATATTATTTTAAAACTAAATTTTTCTCAAAACTAAAAAATAAAACAATGATTACCAAACGCATTATTCCTTGTTTAGATGTGTCCGCTGGACGCGTAGTTAAAGGTGTTAATTTCGTAGGGCTTCGCGATGCAGGCGACCCCGTTGAAATTGCTAAACGCTACAACGACCAAGGTGCAGATGAGCTGACTTTTTTAGACATTACTGCCAGTAGCGACGGACGCGATTTGATTTTACCGATTATTGAAGCGGTTGCTAGCCAAGTATTTATTCCTTTAACAGTTGGGGGCGGTGTACGTGTCGTTGCAGATGTACGCCGTTTACTGAATGCAGGTGCAGACAAAGTATCCATTAATACCAGTGCAGTACTAAACCCGCAATTAATCGCCGATTGTACTCAAATGTATGGCAGCCAATGTATTGTGATAGCCATTGATGCGCGACGCGATAGCCATGGCGTACCCACTGTATTTACGCACGGTGGACGTAATAACACAGGTATGGACTGTGTAACATGGGCAAAACGCATTGAAGCTTTAGGGGCGGGTGAAATTTTACTCACCAGTATGGACAAAGACGGCACAAAAAGCGGTTTTGATTTGGAGCTTACCCGTGCAGTCAGCGAAGCCGTAAATATTCCTGTTATTGCCTCGGGCGGTGTGGGTAACTTACAACATTTGGTTGATGGTGTCATTCAAGGCAAAGCCGATGCGGTTTTAGCGGCTAGTATTTTTCATTTTGGCGAATACACCGTTCAAGATGCTAAAAATTTAATGCGTAGCCAAGGTGTTTTGATACGTTGAGTTAAGTTTTATTTTCCACTTTTAATTCTATTGTCGTGTCGGCATAACATTTGGCAATTTTCTGCTATTGTTTTACCGCCACTGTGCCAAGGTGTAATGTGGTCGGCTTCCATTTCGTTAATTTTAAACTCAATATTACACTTTACACAAACCCCTTTTTGTCTCTCAAATGCTTCACGCTTTTGTTTATCAGTAAATGCACGAATACTTAAATACTTTTCTTGTCTAGTCAAAACGTATTCGTAAATGCCTGACTTTTTAGTTACATCTTCGTCTTGCATTAAGGTTGTGATTTCTGTTTCCAGTTTTTTTGCGTCAAATTGTTTGTCTTTATAAGTGTTAAAAAGAAAACCGTAGTTAATGCCTTTCATTTCTTTTCGGTAGTTTGGAAAAGTTACTTTAATCCAATTGATGACTGCTTGAAAGTAAAGCCAAAGTTCGTTAGCGTTAGGTTCGTGCTGGTTTTTAGACATATATTCTTCAATATTATTGTTAGAAATCCAAGCAATTGCGGTTTCTAAAAAATCTTGTCTGTTTGCCGAGCCACTCATATAATCATCGCCTAGTTTTGGACGGCTATTTTTTGAAAAATATCGTTTGGCATCTGAAATCCAAGAACCTGAATAAACTGCATTTCGTAATTCCTGTTTAGTTAGTACTTTGCCTGCAATGTTTATGGTTTTGAACCATTCTAATTTTTCGCTGTCTTTACCACTACAAAAATAAATCATCAATGTATAGTCCAAAATTTGGTTTTGTTTGTCTCCAGTAAGGTTATGAAACGCCAAACCATTGACTAAAAAGGCTTTATTTACATATTGACAAATAGAAATAGTTCTTTGTTGTCCGTCTATTACTTCATAGTTTCCATCTTCACGCACTGCCCAATACATCACATTTAATGGGAAATCTTTTTGTAAAGTTTCAATCACGGCTTTGCGTTCCTTATCGCCGTATACAAACTCACGCTGATACGGTGGGCGTATATCCAACTTACCGCCATAGCCAACTACGCCGTTTTCTTCGTTATCTTGGTAGCCTTTGGTTAATTCCCTAACGGTTATCTTTTTGAGTTCAATTTTCATATTTTTTTGTGTTTAATAAATAGTCGTTTAAATGCTGCTTTTCCATTGTAAAGGCATGACTTAGAACCTCCTAACCATATACCACCCGAATACCCCGTTCCATTATCTTCACCCATACCAATTAACTCAAATTGTTCGGGGTTATATTTATCAATAAATGTAATCGGAACACCCATATTGCCTTTGTAATCCATAGGAATATGTGCTATTTTTGAAACTTCTATTGCGTTGTAATTATCGTAAGTTGGGTAATTAGTTTCATTACCATAATAAGTTTTATAAAGTATTAATTCTTCATTACGTTTTCGGTTCTCAAGATTTGTAAACCAATTAATATTACCAAAGGTTTTTACTTCGTTATCAGGTTGTAAAAAATCTTTCGGGGCGTTCATACCAAGCCATATTTTATTTTGTTTAATAAATTTAAAAATTTCTTTATAAGTAATGGCATTCATACTGCCAATAATTAAGAATTTTTTGTCGTACTCAATGAGTTGTGCCACATATTCACGAAACAAGGAAAATGGTGGATTGGTAACAACAATATCCACTTGTTTCAACAGTTCAACACATTCTTTGCTACGAAAATCGCCATCGCCTTGTAAATATTTAACATGACTTCTAGCATAATCTGGTATGTTGTCAATCATTTCACCATTGTATTCAATGTAAACTGCTTTTTCTTCAAGGTGTTGGCTAAACAAATCTGGATTTATATTTTTATAACAAGTAGTAATCAGTTTTTTTAGTCCTAATTCTTTAAAATAATGAGAGAAGTAATGAAAAAAATTGCTAATCCTCGGGTCATCGCAATTACAAAAAACTACTTTATCTTTGAAGTGATCTTTGTAATATCGTAACTCTTTTGCAATATCATCAAGCTGAGTATAAAATTCGTCATTTTTACCCGCTTTGGCTTTGTGGAGGTTGTTATTTAAAGATTTTGTCATTTATTTTATCTATTTATTTTATTTATTAAGCCGTAAAGTTATGATTTTAGTTTTTAAACTCTATATTTTTTATAACGCTTACTAAATCATTTTTCTTTTTGATAGCCTTCGTAAAAGTATGATTGTTCTATACCTTTAAAAATAATTTCGCGGTTGTCAATCTCCGCTGTAAGGTTAGCACCCAGTAAAGTTTTAAGTTCCAAATCATTGACAGGGCTTCGCTCCATTGCTTGCATGTACAGAGTTTTATTTACAAATTGCCAGTTCACCATTGTTTGTAGTTCTTTTTTTAAAATCATGTCTAACCAAATGCGGGTTGTTCTGCCATTGCCTTCTAAAAAAGGGTGGGCTATATTCATTTCAACATACTTGGCTATGATTGCTTCAAAAGTGTTTTGTGGCATTTGTTCAATTTTTATTAGTGCATCGTTTAAATACATCGCATTAGCAAAGCGAAAGCCACCTTTAGAGATGTTTTGAGTGCGTATTGCTCCTGCAAAATCGTATAAATGATTAAACAAATATTTATGTATGCTTTGTAAGCTTTTAGTTGTACCCACTTCTATTGAAGTTATATCACCACTTTCAAACAAGCGATAAGCATTGTCTAAACTATATTTGTCTATATTTTTCATATTTTGTTCTTGATTAGTGGCTTGTATCAAATTTATTACAGTCTATTTGAAGACAATTAATTTCTATTCTTTAAACTATATTGTCTTCAAAGTTTATTAATTTAAATAAATTTAAATTAATTAGAATAAATTAGAATTACATTAAAAGTAAAATAACGCCTTTCATAATGAATGAATTTATTATAAAAGGTTATTTATGGCACAATGGGCGATTGGTGATGTACAAGGCTGTTTATACGCATTAAAACGTTTGATTGTTTCCATTCAAGCGATAGACACAATGCCCACGTTTTATTTTTGTGGTGATTTAGTCAATCGTGGTGAAGATTCACTAGGCACGCTTGAGTTGATTCAGTCACTAGGTTCATCAGCCTACACAGTATTAGGCAACCATGATTTATTTGCTTTGGCTTGTGCTGCTGGCTTTAAACGTCCCAAAACAGATGATACGTTTGATGCACTGCTTGCTGCACCCAATAAATGGGTAGATTGGTTACGGCGACAACCACTGGCACTAGACATTAACCAACAGTTTTTACTGACACACGCAGGCGTTTGGCCACGCTGGACGGTTCAAAAAACGATGCAGTTGGCTCAAGCCGTTGAAAAATCTTTACAAACAGATAACTGGCAACAGCAACTTGAACAATTATGGCAAGGGCATATTAGACACGATTCAAATGAGTTAAGTCCGTTAAACCAACAACGTTTTACGATTAATGCCCTGATGCGAATGCGTTTTATTGCCCCCGATGGTGGTTTAGATTTTGCAATTAAAACACCACCTAACACACCGCCAAACGGCTATATACCTTGGTTTGAAACCACAAGCCATAGTATGGGCGAACGCATTTTAGTATTTGGTCACTGGTCTGCATTGGGTTTACGCAATGAACCACGCTGGATTGCCTTAGACTCGGGCTGTGTTTGGGGCGGTCTGCTATCAGCTGTTGAATTGTGTTTAAATCAACAATCGCGACGGATTGTACAGGTTAGTGTAAAAGCACTTTAAAATTGCAACATTTACACTAAAGATTTGTCCATTAATTCTTTTTTAAGATAGGCATAAAATACAGGTGCGGCAACCACACCAGGTAAACCAAATAATACTTCCATTAATAAAATAGCACACAGCATTTCCCATGCTTTAGTTTTAATTTGTGCTCCAATAATTTTGGCGTTTAAAAAATACTCTAACTTATGAATCACGACCATAAATAATAATGAGCCTAAAGCTACAGGCAAAGAAATAGACAAACCGACTAATAAAACCGCTGTATTAGACACAATATTGCCTGCAACAGGAATAAGCCCAGCAAAAAATGTTAAGACAATCAAAGTTTTAGTTAAAGGCAGGGTAATATCCAATAGAGGCAACAAAACTAATAAATACAAGGCTGTAAATGCCGTATTAATTAAGGTGATATACAGTTGTGCAAAGACTGCTTTTTGAAACACCCAATCTAGATTAGCAACCCGTTGTGATAAAGCCAGCACCAATGGACGCGGCATAATCGTAGCAGTGTGTTTTTGAAAAGCAACCATCGCACCAATGGCAGTGCCTAACAACCATTGCACCGTAATATGCCCTACATCTTGTCCTAATGATTTGGCTTCAGCAATATGGCGACTTATCCAATCTGTGGCAATTGTTTTAAGTTCATCAATGCCTTGTGGTAGATAATTTACTAACCAACCAGGTAACTGCCGACGGGATTGCTCCAGTATATCAAGCATTTTTTGTAATAAAGCCGACATACTGCCTGCATCACTTTTAAAAAAAGCAATCGCCCAAAACACGCTGCCCGATACTATCAGTGTAATAATTAACAATAATAAAAATACAGCAATACTGCGTGCTTGCTTACTGTTTGTCTTAGCGTTAATAAAACCCGCTAATACATGGGTTAAAGCATAAATAAGCAAACCTGAAAATAACGCCACAATTAACCCAAACTTTAAAACACAAAACAAACTTAAGGCAGCAAAACCGTAAGATACCCATTCTAAGCGGGTAGTAACAGGGCGTACAGGCAATGTTACTAGTGGTGTTACAGTCAAATGTGTCATATTATGGGTTGATTGTTTCTATTCTTTGTTAATTTTTTGTTGGTAATTGTAGTTAATAATAACTTAATAGTTTAATAACTTAACCTAATAACTTAACCTAATAACTTAACTTAATAACTTAGTTAAATAACTTTAACGATTACAGTACTTTAGCTTCATTTCTAAGTTTATCAATTAAAGTAGCGACATCAGGAACTTTGATACCTGCTTTTCGTACAGGCGGTTCACTTGCTTTTAAAAGTGTCAAGCGAGGTGTGGTATCAACCCCTAAATCACTAGGCTTCATAATACTAATTACCTTTTTCTTTGCCTTCATAATATTGGGCAAAGTAATAAAACGTGGCTCATTTAAACGTAAATCTGTCGTAATGACTGCGGGTAATTGCACACGAATGGTTTCTAAACCGCCGTCAACTTCACGCACCACAATGGCTTGATTGCCATCAATAGTCAGCTTGCTGGCAAATGTAGCTTGTGGCCAATTAAGTAGTGCGGCTAACATCTGCCCTGTTTGGTTACTGTCATCATCAATGGCTTGTTTGCCTAAGATAACCAGTTGAGGTTGCTCAATATCACACAGTGCTTTTAATAATTTTGCAACGGCAAGCGGTTGTAAATCCACCGAATCTTCTACCAAAACTGCACGGTCTGCACCAATGGCTAAGGCACTACGCAAAGTGTCTTGGCATTGCAATACACCGCAAGAAACGGCGACAATTTCAGTTGCAATGCCTTGTTCACGTAAACGAGTCGCTTCTTCAATCGCAATTTCATCAAAAGGATTCATCGACATTTTTACATTAGCGATATCAACAGCACTTTGGTCTGCTTTAACACGCACTTTTACGTTGTAATCAACCACACGCTTAACAGGAACTAAAATTTTCATAGAGACTCCACAGTATTAAAAGTAAAATATAAACATACTATTTACAATAATTTTATTTAGATATTAAAAAGTTGATATTATTACTTAAGTATTTATTTATCGTTTTCATCATTAATTAAAGCTACTTAAAAAAGTATTTCAAAACAAAACAAACTTATTAACTTATTAACTTATTAACTTATTAAGTATTAATAATATATTTTACTATTTATAAGCAAGCAACATTCTTTCGTGTCCCAATTGACCGTGGATACCCGCATCAAAGCCTTGCTTTATGCGTTGATACCCTGTATTGTGTAGCAAATTGCTAATAGCAGCCGCTTGCTGCCAGCCGTGTTCTAATAATAAAAAACCCGTAGGTTTTAACAAAGGCAAAGCTTGTCTTGTAATAGTGCGGTAATGGCTTAAACCATCTGAATAGTCAGTTAAGGCATTAGTGGGTTCATACAGTAAATCACCTTGTTTTAAATGTGCATCGTTGATTGCAATGTAAGGTGGATTGCTAACAATAGCGTCAAAATAATGTGTATATTGATAAATTGGCAATGCGTTACACCAATCACTTAACATTAAATTCACTTTAGAATCAGTATGAATAGCATTGTTATGAGCGGCTATTGCCAAAGCATCTGGACTAATATCACAGGCTATGACAGTGCAATCAGGACGATGATACAAAAAACTCACTGCAATTGCCCCGCTACCTGTGCCTAAATCTAATACTATTCCTTTTTGTGGTACGTGCGTAATCAGCCAATAGACTAGCAATTCTGTTTCTGGTCGCGGAATTAAAACAGCTAAAGATACGCTAAAAGACAAGCCATAAAACTCACGTTGCCCAATAATATAAGCAACAGGTTCACCCGCAATACGCCGTAGCAGTACTGTAGTTAATAAGTTAATCTGTTGAGCGGATAACGGGTCTAAATCATGGGCTAACAACCAACTTCGTGGTACATTCAAAGCATAAGCCGCTAAAGTTAATTGTTCTAAGCGGGGCAGAGGATAGGTTTTAAATACATCATATACGCTAGTTGCAGATATTTTAGGCATAAATAAGCTTTATTGATTATGTTGATAATATTAATAATATTAATAATATTAATAATATTGATTATGAAATACCTTTAATTATTTATAATATTTTTTTTATAATATATTTTCACACTGTATTTTATTTTTATGCCTATTTTTTCAAAGATATTTTCAAAGACATTGCTTCCTTTACCCTCTAACGGATTTAAACCTTTAATTCCGCCTCGCTTACATCGGGGCGGACATTTGCAAACTATTTTAGCGTCTAAGTATAGTCAATCACCTTATACCAAACCCGATTGGAAACGTGAACGTTGGGAGTGGGCTACAGAAAACAGCACTATAGGCGATGATTTTTGTGATGCTGATTGGCTACACCCAGACAATAGTACAGCGAATACACCGATATTGATTTTATTTCATGGCTTAGAGGGCAGTAGCAACAGCCATTATGCGCGTAGTATTGGGGCTTTTTTTAAAAGTAATAATTGGCGTGTCGTTGTACCACATTTTCGAGGGTGTAGCGGTGAACCTAATCGTTTGTTGCGTGCCTATCATAGCGGTGATACAGCAGAGATTAGTCGTATGCTTCACCGTTTTCATAAGCAGTTTCCACAAGCCACTTTATATGCCGCAGGGGTATCTTTGGGGGGCAATGCTTTGCTTTGTTATTTATCTGATTTATCTGAACAACGCATTGGCTCTAAACACCAGTCTATCAGTCATTTACCCTTAAAAGCAGCCGTCAGTATTTGTGCACCATTGGATTTAGCCCGTTGTGATGAAGCCCTTAGTCAGGGATTTTCTAAACTGTATACGTATTTATTTTTGCGTACTTT
>JBDLSY010000087.1:0-4342 GCA_039805985.1 Pseudomonadota bacterium
TAAATACTATAAATACTATAAATACTATAAATACTATAAATACTATAAATATTATAAATACTATAAATATTATAAATATAATAAATATATATATACTAATAACTATATAAGTTAATGGTGAACTATATTAAACCTTTAAAACTCTCTCGCCCCGTCCTAAACCACTTAAACCTGTACGCACAGTTTCTAAAATTAAGTTAGTATCAACTGCCTTTAAAAACTGATCTAAATCCCGCGACTCACCCGTCAATTCTAACGTATAGGTCTTTTCACTGACATCAATAATACGGCCACGAAAAATATCAGCCATACGTTTAAATTCTTCACGGTCTTTACCCACGGCACGTACTTTTAATAACATTAATTCACGTTCAATATGTTCGCCTTCCGTTAAATCCATTACTTTAACCACTTCAATCAAGCGGTGTAAATTTTTAGTAATTTGTTCAATGGTGTCATCACTGCCTTGGGTCACTAAGGTCATTCTATATAAGGTTGGGTCTTCAGTCGCAGCTACATTTAAACTATCAATGTTATAAGCCCGTGCCGAAAATAAACCTACCACACGCGACAAGGCGCCAGCTTCATTCTCTAATAATATGGAAATGGTGTGTTTCATGGTAATCCTCTTAAATAGACTTAATAATGGCTTTACAAATCTTCGCTGCCTAAAATCATTTCAGACAAGCCTTTACCTGCTTTTACCATAGGCCACACATTGGTTTCTCTATCGGTAATAAAATCTAAAAACACCAAACGCCCTTTATATTTAATAAAAGCATCTTTTAGAGCAGACTCAACGTCATGGGGATTTTTAATTTGTATTCCAATATGGCCATACGCTTCGGCTAATTTTACAAAATCAGGCAAAGCATCCATATAACTGTGGCTGTAGCGGTTGCCATAATCTAACTCTTGCCATTGACGCACCATTCCTAAATAACCATTGTTTAAACAAACAATTTTTGGACTTAAGTCATATTGTTTACACGTTGATAACTCTTGAATACACATTTGAATCGAGCCTTCGCCCGTAATAACCGCTACATCAGCGTCTGGGTTGGCACGTTGTACACCCATAGCATAAGGCAAGCCCACGCCCATAGTGCCTAAACCTCCTGAATTAATCCAACGGCGTGGCTTGTCAAAAGGGTAATACTGGGCTGCAAACATCTGGTGTTGTCCAACATCAGACGTAATAAACGCATCACCTCGGGTCACTTTCCACAATTGCTCTACTACAAATTGCGGCTTAATGACGGTATCACTGGTTGGATAGACCAAGCATTGACGACTACGCCAAGCCGTAATTTTATTCCACCAATCAGCTAATGCTTCAGTATTTGGATTAGGGTTTAATTCATCTAAATGTGCCAATAAATCTACTAATACACTTTTAACATCACCCACAATAGGAATATCCACTTTAACCCGCTTACTAATTGAGCTGGGGTCTACATCAATATGAATTATTTTACGTGGAACACTACAAAAATGGGCTGGATTACCAATCACTCGGTCGTCAAACCTCGCTCCAATAGCAATTAAAACATCACACTCTTGCATCGCCATATTGGCTTCATAAGTACCGTGCATGCCTAACATACCTAAAAAATTTGGACTACTCGCGCGGTAACCACCCAAACCCATTAAAGTATTGGTACACGGATAATTAAGCTGGTCAACCAGTTCATTTACTAAGGTCGCTGCATTGCCTAATATGACGCCACCGCCTGTATAAACCATAGGCCGTTTAGCTTGTAACAACAACTGTGCTGCTTTTTTTATTTGCCCGCTATGCCCACGTTCAACAGGTTTATATGAACGCATCTCAACACTCATACGGTAATCAAACACCGCCTTAGCAATCGTAATGTCTTTAGGAATATCCACTAATACCGGCCCAGGACGGCCTGTACGGGCAATATAAAATGCTTTTTTAATGGTTTCGGCAATGTCTTCAGCACGTTTAACTAAAAAATTATGTTTAACACAAGGACGTGTAATACCGACCGTATCACATTCTTGAAACGCATCTAGGCCAATGGCATGAGTCGGTACTTGCCCTGAAATCACGACCATTGGAATACTATCCATATATGCCGTGGCTAAGCCTGTAACTGCATTAGTCGCACCTGGTCCACTGGTAACCAAAGCAACGCCTACTTTTCCTTCACTTGAGCGGCTATAGGCATCGGCGGCATGTACTGCGGCTTGTTCATGGCGGACTAAAATATGTTCAAATTTTTCTTGCTTAAAAATAGCGTCATAAATATATAAAACTGCACCGCCTGGATAACCAAATACGTGTTCAACGCCTTCTTCTGCAAGGCATTTGACTAAAATTTCTGCACCGGTAATCGGTACGCGGTGGTGTATTTCTAATGTAGGGTTATTACTGGTGTGAGATACTGACATGGCAGTTTCCTTTCAAAGTCCACAGGAGATTGATTGGCTGCGTCCTAGGGTACGGTAATACATCTAAAACGGCAGTTGAACTGGCTGAAAATCATGGGTGAGGCAATTTTAATACAGTTAGCCCACCATTAACTCATCAAGCCGTCTGCCTAATCTGTGTGAATTAGGCTGAATATCAATTATAGTACAGCATAATAAATGATGGCTGTTACTACAATAGACTTCTTTCAAAATTATATTTATATGAGAAAAGCGTTGATTTTAAAAGTGGTTTACTCTATAAACAATACCTAAAATCAGGATTTTTAAGATTGAAGGATAAAACAGGGTTTAAAAATCTTTAAAACCCTTAAACTCTGAAAATCTTGTTCATTTTTTAATCTTAAAAATCTTGATTTTAACGGTCTATTTAATTTAAATCACCACTGTTATTTCTGGCTTGCAAGGCTTTGCGGATTTGAACAAGCCCAAATCAGGGCGATTCAGTTTTAATTCATCACGCACATTGGTTTGATTAATCTGTAAATACTTATACATTTATACATTTTTCTACATAATTTATACATTTTTCTACATAATTGTATGTTATTTATGTTACATTAGCGTCTAAGTGGTCTGGGCATTCCTGGACGGCGGTTTTTTTAAACAGCTTCAGACTGGGCATTCCTGGTCGGCGTTATAGCCTCGGTGCATTCATCGAGGCTTTTCGCTTTTTTGAGTTAAAAAATTAAATTTAAAATAACCCATATTAATTAATAGTTTTAATTACCTTCTTATGAAAACATCAGCAACTATTCGGTATATTGGTCCTGCGTTAGATGCAGGAAAAATGGACGTGTACCAAGCTTCTGAAAATATGATTGCGTTTTCTGAATTTATGGTTGCTGCTGTTAAAGCAACTTACGGTGAGCAAGCAGAGGCTAAAGCACAAGTTGAAGGCTTCACACACGGCTCTTTTGTTACTAATATTTTATTTGAAGTAGGTGGAGCAGCAGCGACAATGTTTAGTTCGTACACGTCTGACCAACTTTGGACGGTTGTAAAAGGTGCATTTGGATTGTGGAAACATTTAAAAAATGGTAAGCCAAGCTCAATAAGTTATTCAGGTAATATTGCTAATGTAACTAATAATAATGGCGAAATTATTCAGATTAATATTGCATCCCTTAATTTAGTTATAAATAATGATAAAAGTGGTGACGCAGTACAGAGATTTGTACAAAAACCACTGAATTTAGAAGGTTATGACTCGTTAGAAATTACATCTAAAGATTCATGCATCATTGAAACTGTAACTAAGCAGGAAGCCACAAGCTTTGTTAAGGCTGTAGTTGAGCAAAATGCCAGCGACAATACTTCTCGTGCTACTGTTGTACTTTTAGCTGCAGTGTTTAAAGAGGGTAATAAATGGCGGTTTTACGACGGTGTATCCGAATTTAGTGCAGCGATTCTTGATGATGCCTTTTTAGCTACTATTGAAAATGGTGAGAGATTTGGTAAAGGTGATTTATTAGATATAGATATGCGTACGATACAAACTAAAACGGGCTATAAAATAACAGCCGAACGTACGGTGCTAAAAGTTCATAATCACATTGTTCCACCAAGACAACACCCTCTAATTTAATTTTTAATATTTTCTATCACCCCCTTAAAAACCCCAACTCAAACACCATAGGGCGTATTTTTTCGGTGAGTGTTTTATAGGCTTCTTCAAATGGTTTAAAGTTAATCGGCACATAGTCGCCGCTGTTATTTCGGGCTTGCAAGGCTTTGCGGATTTGATACCAGCCCACATCAGGACGGTTTAGTTTGAGTTCGTCACGCACGGCACGCACATCGGTTTGCGTAAAATACGCTTGCCATAGTTTTAAGCCTTCGCTCATCACCGCTTGCGCTTCTATGCTTAATGGTTGATTTTCTG
>JBDLSY010000088.1:0-2518 GCA_039805985.1 Pseudomonadota bacterium
TAAAGCGTATATAAAATGTATATAAAAAAACGTATATAAAAACATACAAAAATGTGTACAAATTATAAATAATTAATCATTAAAAAAATTAAATGGCTAAACTTATGTCCTAGACATTGTAAAATAATCAAATGTTACATACTGAACTTATTCAATCTGCTTTTACCCGTGCTTTGCAAGCCATTGCTTTGTCAGTTAATTACTCTGGTTCTTTACCTGACCCTGTTTTAGAGTACCCTAAAGATCCTAATCACGGTGATATAGCGTGTACGGCCGCTTTAGCGTTCGCCAAATTATTCAAACAAACGCCTCGATCAATTGCAGAACAGCTAAAAATAGCTTTATTGGCTGATTCAACCATTGCCCCATTGTTAGAGAGTATTGAAATTGCTGGCCCAGGCTTTATTAATATACGGCTATCGTTAGCCTTACACCAAGCGATTGTGCTGGATATTTTAGAGAATCCTGCGTATGGAGCAGGAACAGCCTGTTCCAATCAAGCGATAGTGGTAGAGTTTGTATCTGCTAATCCCACAGGGCCCTTGCATGTCGGACACACGCGACAAGCTGCCTTAGGCGATGCAATTTGTAATTTGCTGACTACACAAGGTGCAGCAGTCACGCGTGAGTTTTATTACAATGATGCGGGCAATCAAATTGCAAATTTAGCATTAAGCGTACAATTACAGTGCCAAGGCACTACCCCAATACTGGCTGATGGTAGTCCTAATTTAAATTGGCCAGAAAATGGTTATCGTGGTGATTATATTGCTGATATAGCCAGTGATTACTTGGCTGCTGATTATGATTTAAATGACTTGAATGCTATTCGCCACTTTGCGGTTGCTTACTTACGTCAAGAGCAAAATTTAGACTTACAAGCCTTAGGTTTAACCTTTGATGTATTTTACTTAGAATCTAGTTTATATACTGAAGGGCATGTTCGTAATACTGTTGATGCCTTAATTGCATCAGGTAAAACATACCAAGAACAAGGAGCATTGTGGCTACGTAGTACTGATTATGGTGATGATAAAGACCGAGTCATGCGTAAATCAAATTCAGAACACAGTGATAACGGCGGCTATACTTATTTTGTTCCAGATGTGGCTTACCATGTCCAAAAATGGACACGCGGTTTTACCAAAGCGATTAATATACAAGGTACTGACCACCATGGTACTATTGCACGGGTTAGGGCGGGTTTGCAGGCTTTAAATATAGGTATTCCAAAAAATTATCCTGATTATGTTTTACACAGTATGGTAAAAGTGTTGCGTGGCGGTGTTGAAGTAAAAATCAGTAAACGGGCAGGCAGTTATGTAACTATGCGTGATTTAATTGATTGGGTAGGGCGTGACGCAGTACGTTATTTTTTAGTTAGTCGTAAAGCAGACAGTGAATTTGTATTTGATATTGATTTAGCCTTAGCCAAATCAGAAGATAACCCTGTGTATTACATTCAATATGCACACGCACGTATATGCAGCGTATTTGCCGCTGCACACATAGATGAAGTCAAATTTAATTCTAATTCTAAAGCCGTAGATATTGCTTTATTAATAGCACCTAAAGAAATAGTTTTATTAAAACGCTTAGCAGAGTATCCAAATATGCTGGCATCAGCAGCACAGTTTAATGCACCCCATACTGTTGCACATTGGTTACGTGACTGTGCCGCAGATTTTCATAGCTATTACAATGCCGAAAAAGTATTAGTAGACAATAATGCTTTAAAAGAAGCACGATTAGCTTTATACAGGTGTACGCGTCAAGTAATCAGACATGGTTTAGCTTTATTAGGCATGTCAGCACCTGAAAAAATGTAATATTTAGTAAGTTTAAATTTTTTACTATTTTAATTATTCACCAATCACCAATTTTCTATGACTTTTTGAGTTTACTATGAGCAAATCATCTTTACAACCAGGTACATCTTTAGGAATTCTTGTAGGTCTAGTATTTGGATTGGTTGCTGCATCGTTGGTGGCATTATATTTAGCCAATACGGGGGCTCCAATACAAACTAGAGCACAAAATCCGTCTGCAAAAATAAATACATCACAAGACAATACGCAAGTCCCTGACCCAAATGATTCTTTGTATGGTAAGCCCTTTAAATCAGAAATTGTAGATCCTGCACTTCAATTAACTGAAGAAAGTGAACAAGAACAGCAAGATATAAAAAATAAAGTTAAAATCAAAAGAGAAAATAGAGAGAATAGAGAGAATAAAACTGCAAAATCTGCCAAAGAAGATTTAACCAAAAAAAAATCCTATACAGCCACTGATGTTAGCTCGTCAGAAACGGACGTTGCTGAAGAGAAAGCTACGAAAAATACTTCATCTGAATCAGTGATTGACCAAGACGGTATTGATAAAATCGCTTCCCTTGTTACTCCAGAAACGACTATACGTAAGTCAAATAATAAAGAGTCAGATATTAATGAAGAAAAAAAACGCGAAAAAATAACGCCCTCTCAGGCAAATAATATGGACTCTACCACCAATAAAGGTG
>JBDLSY010000089.1:0-2888 GCA_039805985.1 Pseudomonadota bacterium
CACCCTAACGGTGATAAGCTATTTATTATTGATGCCGCTAATATTCATTCTCAAGAAGCCCCTTACGATTTAGTTAAAACTATGCGTGCCAGTATTTTAGTACTCGGCCCTTTATTAGCACGTTTTGGCCATGCTAAAGTCAGCCTGCCTGGTGGGTGTGCTATTGGGCAAAGGCCTGTAGACCAACATATTAAAGGTCTGCAAGCACTGGGTGCACATATTACAGTAGAAGGTGGTTATATTTATGCCACAGCCCCGACTGTTAATGGTGAACGCCGCCTACAAGGGACTTTGGTGCGTACCAATATGATTACCGTAACAGGCACTGAAAATCTTTTAATGGCAGCGTGTCTGGCACGGGGTGAAACTATTTTAGAAAATGCTGCCCGTGAACCTGAAGTCAGTGATTTAGCCCATTTATTAGTCGCAATGGGTGCTAAAATTTCAGGTATTGGTACGGATAGATTAGTGATTCAAGGGGTAGATACTCTGCACGGTGCAAATTATAATGTCATGCCAGACCGTATTGAAGCAGGCACGTTTTTATGTGCAGTCGCTATGACAGGTGGTGAGATTACTTTACACAAAACAGACGCTGCCAGTATGGGAGCTACATTGGATAAATTGCGTGAATGTGGTTTAAAAATGGATATTAATGCCGATGGTACATGTATTCAAGCCAGCATGCCAGTCGGCTCAACGCCTAATGCTATGAGTTTTCAAACCCGTGAATACCCTGGTTTTGCAACCGATATGCAAGCACAGATTATGGCAGTTAATACGATTGCTCACGGTGTTGCCACAGTCAGTGAGCATATTTTTGAAAATCGCTTTATGCACGTACAAGAGTTATGCCGCTTAGGTGCTGATATTACTATTGATGGCCATACTGCCATTGTGAGAGGTGTAAAACAACTCAATGGTGCACCTGTGATTGCGACTGATTTACGTGCCAGTGCTTGTTTAGTCATCGCAGCTTTAGCAGCCAAAGGGCAAAGTATTTTAGACCGAGTGTATCATTTAGACCGTGGCTATGAACAAATGGAAACAAAGTTACGTGCAGTTGGTGCTCAAATTGAACGTATTAGCCATAAACAATCAGCCTAAAATAGACTATGACTGCCACCAATACGCCAATAATTACCATTGCTTTGCCTAAAGGACGAATCTTAGAAGAAACCTTGCCTTTACTAGAAAATGCGGGTATTCGCTTGTTAGATAACCCAGAAAAAACCCGTAAACTCATTTTACAAACTAGCCGCACTGATGTACGAATTGTCATTGTACGAGCCAGTGATGTGCCTACTTATGTAGGTTTAGGCGCTGCTGATTTAGGCATTAGTGGCTGGGACACCTTGATGGAACACAGTATGGCTGGCTTATATAGTTTATTAGATTTAAAAATTGCCCAATGCCGTGTATGTGTTGCAGCTCCCGAACATTTTGACTATAAAACCAAGGTTAAGCAAGGGTCTCGTTTGCGTGTTGCGACTAAATATAGTGAAACAACCCGTACTCACTTTGCAGCCAAAGGCGTTCATATTGATGTCGTTAAGCTATACGGCAGTATGGAGTTGGCTCCGCTGACCAACTTAGCTGATGTGATTGTTGATTTAGTCTCGACAGGCAACACATTAAAAGCCAATCATTTAGTTGAAGTAGAGGAAATATGTAAAATATCTAGCCATTTAGTCGCTAATATTGCCAGCTTAAAGTTGAAACAGTCGCTATTAAAACCCATTATTAGTGCTTTATCTGAAGGTGTAGAGAAAACTAAAAATTCATTAACCAATAAATAATTACGCCTATTAATTACGCTTATTAATTACGCTTATTTTTAAGCTCAACACTTAATCATATAAATAATATAAATAATATAAATAATATAAATTATATAAACATTTTTACTAATAAACTCTATGCCCTTACTCGCTACTGAACTACGCCGCCTTGATAGCCGAACGCCTGATTTTCAAACACAGTTAATAGCACTCACCCGCTTTGAAGTAAACGCAAACGAAGCCATTGAAGCGACAGTAGCCGCTATTTTAAAAGATGTACAAGCCCGTGGAGATGCGGCAGTATTAGAATACACTCATCGTTTTGATAGACTCAATGCCAATAGTGTGGCTGAATTAGAAGTACCTCGCCACACCTTAGAAGCGGCACTTAGCCAAATTACTCCCGCTGAACGCCAAGCACTTGAAGCCGCGGCTAAGCGTATTCGCGTTTTTCACGAGCGTCAAAAAGCAACTGACTGGACGTATACCGAAGCTGATGGCACTGTTTTAGGGCAACGCATTACCCCCCTTGACCGAGTCGGTTTATATGTACCGGGTGGTAAAGCAGCGTATCCAAGCAGTGTATTAATGAATGCTATTCCTGCTAAAGTCGCGGGTGTCAGTGAAGTAATTATGGTTGCCCCAACGCCTGATGGCGTACACAGACCCTTAGTACTGGCTGCCGCTTTTATTGCAGGGGTTGATCGCGTGTTTTCTATCGGTGGGGCACAAGCGGTGGCTGCTTTAGCCTATGGCACAGACACCATCGCTGCGGTTGATAAAATTGTCGGGCCAGGCAATGCTTATGTAGCAGCCGCTAAACGACGCGTGTTTGGTACAGTCGGTATTGATATGATTGCAGGGCCATCAGAAATTTTAATTATTGCTGATGGTACTACGCCACCTGATTGGGTCGCTATGGATTTGTTTAGCCAAGCCGAACACGATGAAATGGCACAAAGTATTTTATTGTGTCCTGATGCCGCGTATTTAAATGCGGTCTGTCAAAGCATTGAACGTTTACTACTGACTATGCCTAGGGCAGCGATAATTGAAACTAGTCTGCGTAACCGTGGGGCATTTATTTTAACCCGCGATTTAAATGAT
>JBDLSY010000090.1:0-3162 GCA_039805985.1 Pseudomonadota bacterium
CTGGGTCAGTTACACCTGCTAAATGCCCCATAAACTGGGCTTGAGCATTCACACGAATAACTTTAGCCGCTAATTGACCAACAAACATTTCCATCACTAAATCACCTTCGTTTAAACGAAGCAAACCATGATCAACAAATACACACGTTAATTGATTGCCAATTGCACGGTGAATTAAAGCGGCAGCTACTGAACTATCAACCCCACCACTTAAACCTAAGATAACTTCATCATTGCCCACTTGCGTACGAATAGCGGCAACGGCTTCATCAACATAACGTGTCATTTTCCAGTCACCCGTACAGCGACAAATACTGCGTACAAAGCGTTTAATGATAGCTGCACCTTGTACTGTGTGCGTGACTTCTGGGTGGAACTGCACACCATAAAAATGCCGTTTAGTATCCGCCATACCTGCAATTGGACAACTAGCAGTGGAAGCGATAACCTCAAACCCAGTAGGTAAACAGCTTACTTTATCGCCATGACTCATCCAAACATTAAGTAAAGTAGCACCTGCTATAGTGTTGAAGTCGATTATTTCAGTCAATAAAGGCGTATTACCTTTTATTTCTATATCAGTAGAACCAAATTCACGTGATTGACTATTTTCAACAGTACCGCCTAACTGTACGGCCATAGTTTGCATTCCGTAACAAATACCTAAAACAGGCACACCTAGTTTAAATACACTATCAGGTGCTTTTAAGCCTTCATCATCATAAGTACTGGCATGGCTACCTGATAAAATAACACCTTTGGGATTAAACGATTTAATAAACGCATCGCTTACATCATACGGATGAACTTCGCAATAAACGTGAGCTTCACGTACACGGCGGGCGATAAGTTGAGTAACTTGTGAACCAAAATCTAAGATTAAAATAGTGTCGCGTTGTTGAGTCATAGGTGTTAAAAAATTAAAAATATAAAAAATATAAAAAATATAAAGCTATAAACTAATAAACGAAGAAACGAAAAAATTAAAAATAAAAAGTTAAAAATAGCTATGAAAATTATAATTTGGCTTTAAGGTGATGCTTCAGTAGTTGGATATTTAAGCTTTCTTAGTACTTTAGCTGCACGGTTAGCTGCATTGTCTTTAGCCGCCTGCTCTGCGATAGTACGCGATACACGGGTTCTGCGTGCATCTTTTGGGTCTGCTTGTAAAGGATAATACAGTTCAACTCTGTCACCTGATTTTAGTAATTGTTCAGGTTTAAGATGGCGTGACCATACACCCACGGTATAGTCATTATGTTCATTAATATGTAGGTTAATATTTTCTAAAAATAAGGCTTCTAAAACAGTGCAGCCTTCAACGACACAGTGTTGCGATAGTTCAACACTTGTTTCAGTTTGACGCGCTAATTGAAACGATATCATTAAATCCGCCTAGCGGTTTCAGCGATAAAAGCATCTAATAACTGTTTTGCAATGCCTTCAAACCGTTGTCCAATAGTTAAAGCAAGCATAGCATTATTATATTGCCATTGCATATTTAAACTAACTTTGCACCCTTCATCGGGTGAGCCAATGACACCTAACGGCATAAATTGCCAACGACCAACCAAGCTTTTGAAAGGTCCTTTAAGTAAAGTCATATTAATATGGCTGCTATGCGTATGTAAATTGTCACTGTCTAGGCGATAACGCATACCTAAAAATGACAAATCCATGTACCCTAATACCCGTTCGGTAGGGATAGTGGTCAAAGTACGGCTCACAACCCCGCTACCCGAGCAGTTAGGTAAAAAGCGGTGGTATGCCGCTACATCATCAACCACATCAAACACGATTCTTGCAGGATAGGGGACGATTACATTATGGTTATAAGTGAAAATTTTTGTCATAATTTTATTGTGTACTGACTATTTTTTCATAGTTTATTTATAAATTAGGCTATGGTAGTCACTTATTTTAAACCAGCACAAAAAGTCTGCAAAAAGCCCTTATAAATACCCATTTTTTGGCGTTTATAAGGGCTTAAATTTAAAAAATAGAAATATAAATTGTAAATACAAATTATAAATATAAATTGTAAATATAAATTATTTATACAAGTTATAAATTTAAATTTATACCTGTTTTATTTATTTTCTACACCTGCTAATAACCAACCATGGCTAGAACTGGCTGGTTTAGTTAGCATCCAAATATCTTCTAAACCAGAAGTCGGTTGATTGTCTTCACGTGCAGTACCTGTAAAACGCAAAGTAGCTATGGTGTCATTTTGCTCATCACGCACGTCTAATAACTCGCAATGCAAGTTCATAATTTCAGTATGATTGGGTGCCCCTTTGCGGTTAGCCACTTGTTGTGCAAGCTCCATAAACAAATTGTCCGTAGTCATAGTACGTAGTTTGCTTAAATCACCTGCATCCCAAGCGACTTGTAGTGCTAAATATTGGGATTTAGCATTGTTTACAAATGCAGTAATATCTGGAACGGCTGGGTGATTATTTGAAGCATAACTATTGTCCACGGCAGCAGTATTTGAAGCATAAGCGGTGTTATTAGGGGCAGTGTAAGCGTTATTGGACACAGATTGGTTTGAATAAGGTGTATTCGCGTTTAATACGGGCGGCTTTTTAGCCAAAAAACGGCGGTATACAAATAAAGCTAACAGCGCTAACGCACCGTACATCAGTAAGCTAGACAACATTTCGCCCACACCTGCCCCAATACCCATATTTGACATGAGCGCCATTAAACCCGCCCCTGCAGCTAAACCTGCTAAAGGCCCTAACCATTTATTGGATGGTTTTGCTGCCATTGGTGCAGTCATTGGCATTGCCATAGGTGCAGTAGGACGGGCAGCAGGCATAAGTGAATTATTACGTTGGAATGCTGAATTATTGACTGGACGACCCATTTTAGTACCTGAACCGCCACCTAAGCGTTTGGCTTCAGCTGGAACACTGATTAAAGTCAGTGTAGTGCAAGCTACGGCTATCAGTGTTACTAGCAATTTAGATGTAAATAATAATTTACTTTTAAAAAACATTGGCTTCATATAAATATCTCCATAAATAAAAACGAACAAAAAATTAACATAATTTAATTTGAATATGAGGCTATTTATTAAAAAATCAAGTGCAGACAATTAAAGCATTAAAAAAGCATTAAGCTCATTGAGTTTAATTAAAATAAAAAATATCA
>JBDLSY010000091.1:0-6740 GCA_039805985.1 Pseudomonadota bacterium
GTAACTGTGCCTAAACGCTAGTTTTTTGTATTGTGTATGTATTTAAAACATACAGTCTGAATCAGGATTCTTTAAGATTTAAGGATAAAACAGGATTTAAAAAATCTTTAAAATCCTTAAATTCTGAAAATCTTGATTCATTTTTTGATTTTTAAAGCTTGAAAAATATATTTTTAATAGTTTTAAATACAGTCTAATATTTAAAGCCTACTAACTCCTTAAAACAATGAACATATCCAATCACACACCAATAAAAACATCAACATTAAATCAACCCTCTTTTGAAACGGCAATATTAGGCGGGGGCTGCTTTTGGTGTACCGAAGCTGTTTTTTTAGCAGTGCGCGGCGTGCAATCCGTTGAAAGTGCGTATGCCGCAGGTAACACATTAAACCCAAGTTACGAAGATATTTGTACAGGCACTACAGGGCATGCAGAAGTAATTAAAATACAATTTGATTCTAATATCATCAGTTATGAACAATTATTACATATTTTTTTCTGTACCCATGATGCAACGACTTTAAACCGTCAAGGCAATGACATAGGCACGCAATACCGCAGTATCATATTAACTAATTCTGATTCACAAGCCGTAACCGCACAAGCCATATTCAAACAAATACAAGCACAGACTACTGCAACAATAACAACGCAGATTAAACCGTTTTCAGCCGATATTTTGTATTATCGGGCAGAAGAGTATCATCAAAATTACTATGCACAGCACCCACATCAAGGCTATTGCTCGGCGTTAATCACGCCAAAATTAACTAAATTTAAAAAAACGATGCAAGCATTCATACGTTAATGGCTTGATAAAACTTTAAAATTTTTTGTTTGGAAACGCCCATCACACTGTTTGACCAAATCAAATAGCGTTGCTTGTGGTCAGTGATGACATCACCATCTTTTAAGCTTTGTAATTTTTCAGGTTTAATGTCTAGTCCATTCAAAGTAATCGCAACTAAACTTTGGCGACGACGAATCATCCAAGGTAATTTTGCACGAATGTATAGCCACGCTTTAAAGGGAAACATAAATTCAGTGGGAAATTTAACCGCAAATGTATTGGGCAAAGCACGCACAGTATTTTGTGCTGTCCAACTAATAAACCGCTCATCAGCCCGTAAAGGTTTAAATACAAATTGCTGCTGTTCAAGGCACTGATGTTGTTGGCAATACCATTTAAATTGTTCTGCAATGTAATAACACTGGCTGGGTTGAAATACCACAATTGATGAATTACCCCGTGCGTAATAGCGTTTATGGCTCAATCGGGCGATTGTTCGGCTTGTTTTACCAAACGGCAAGATAGCACTTTGAAACAAAGCGATTGTTTTGGGGGTATCTAAATACTGTAAAGCCGTACTTAAATCACCCAATACAACCGTATCTAAATCAATATAAATTGCGGGTAAATCGGTGGGCAAAATACCCCGTTCAAACATCGCTAATTTAGCTTGGCAACCTGCGGCTTTAAATAAATTTTGATTAAAATATTCAGGCAATAATACTTGCGTAACGTTAGCTATCACTGATAATTCAGGCTTAATGGCGTCTGTAATCAATACAAAATGGGCAGTTTTTTGACTGTATTGTTTAATATGTGTGATTAAATTAGCAATTAAAGCGATAGAGTACTTACTGCCCCAGCACAACATAACGCACTGCCATGTCGCTGTTTGCTCAAGTATATTACTAATACTAGTTGTATGCGGGGAATATTTTAAATTATTCATGATTATTTTTATGATATTTCTATGATTATTTTTATCGGTACAAGTCTAAAGATTGCCTAGGGAACGGCTAAAATATAACATCATTCACAACATCATTCACAACATCATTTATAACATTGTTTATATATTATTTATAACATTGTTATGCTATTTTTTTAGCTTTTTATTAAAATAACTCTCATTTTATTACGCCCATGAAAGCTTCTCTTATTCGCCAGCAGTTTTTAGATTTTTTTGTCAGTAAGCAGCATACTGTGGTTGCTAGTTCTGGCTTAGTTCCACACAATGACCCTACACTGATGTTCACCAACAGCGGTATGGTACAGTTTAAAGACGTATTTTTAGGGACAGACAAGCGTCCTTATGTGCGTGCTGCCAGTGTACAAGGGTGCTTACGGGCAGGAGGCAAACACAACGATTTAGAAAATGTGGGCTACACCGCAAGACACCATACATTTTTTGAAATGTTAGGCAATTGGTCATTCGGCGACTATTTTAAGCGTGATGCCTTGATGTGGTCTTGGGAATTACTCACACAAGTCTATCAATTGCCTGCTGAAAAATTATGGGCAACGGTATACATTGATGACCAAGAAAGCTATGATATTTGGACGCAAGTCATTGGTTTACCCGCTGAACGCGTAGTACGCATCGGCGATAATAAAGGCGGCAAGTATCAATCAGATAATTTTTGGATGATGGCAGACACAGGGCCTTGTGGCCCTTGTAGTGAAATTTTTTATGACCACGGTTCTAACATAGCAGGCGGGCCACCAGGTTCACCCGAACAAGATGGCGACCGCTACATTGAGATTTGGAATAATGTATTTATGCAGTTTGATATGCAAAAAGATGGCAGTTTAAGCCCATTGCCTGCCCCGTGTGTGGACACAGGTATGGGTTTGGAACGTTTAGCCGCCATTTTACAAAAGGTCCATAGCAACTATGAAATTGATATATTCCAAGGTTTAATTCAAGCGGCTGGCCGTGAAACAGGCTGTACTAACTTAAACAATAAGTCATTGTGTGTGATTGCTGACCATATTCGTGCCTGTGCATTTTTGGTGAGTGATGGCGTCATTCCCAACAATACAGGGCGTGGTTATGTGTTACGCCGTATTATTCGCCGTGCGATTCGCCATGGCTATAAATTAGGGCAAACGCAGCCATTTTTTTATAAATTAATACCTGAATTGGTTAAGCAAATGGGCGAGGCTTATCCTAGTTTAGCTAATCAAGCGACCTCTATCACTGAAATTTTACGTGTTGAAGAAACTAAATTTTTTGAAACCCTAGCCAATGGTATGGGTATTTTAAACATAGCTATTAATCAGTTAAAAGAAGGTGAGTATTTAGCAGGTGAACTTGCTTTTAAACTCCATGATACTTTTGGCTTTCCTTTAGATTTAACCCAAGATATTTGCCGTGAATCAAATATCACTGTAGACGAAGTCGGCTTTAATATTGCTATGGAAGCACAAAAAGCCAAAGGCCGTGCGGCGGATAAATTCAAAATGGATAAAACTTTAGAGTATGCAGGGGCAGGCAATACTTTTGTTGGTTATGATAACTTAAAGCAAAATGCTACTGTCTTAGCTTTATATGTTGATGGAATTGCCGTTAATCAATTACAGGCAGGTCAAGATGGTATTGTTGTTTTAGATACTACACCGTTTTACGCTGAAAGCGGCGGGCAGGTGGGCGATAAAGGGCTTATTACTTTTAGCAACAGTATTTTTACAGTGCAAGACACACAAAAAATTAAGGCTGATGTGTTTGGACATCACGGTGTATTAACAGAAGGCAGTTTAAAAGTGGGTGATACCGTCAATGCACAAGTGGACACTCAAATCCGTGCCGCCATTGTACGTAACCACAGTGCAACGCATTTAATGCACAAAGCTTTGCGTGATGTGTTGGGCAGCCATGTGCAACAAAAAGGCAGTTTAGTTTCAGCTGATTTAACACGGTTTGATTTTGCACACAATACCCCCGTTACCGATGCACAAATCACAGAGATTGAACACCGTGTCAATACTAAAATTATTGCTAATGCAGCGACTACCGCCCGTTTAATGGACATGGACACGGCTAAAACTACGGGGGCAATGATGTTGTTTGGCGAAAAATATGGCGACACTGTCCGCGTATTAAATATTGGTGAATCGGTTGAACTGTGTGGCGGCGTACACGTACATCATACGGGTGATATTGGTCTATTTAAAATTATCAGTGAAAGTAGTGTTGCCGCAGGCGTTCGGCGAATTGAAGCCGTTACAGGATATCGTGCTTTGGCTTACGTACAACAACAAACGGCTATTTTAAAAGCAGTGGCAGCTGGTTTACATACCAATTATGACGGTGTTATAGATAAAATTACGGGTTTACAAGAAACATTAAAAATTAGCGAAAAAGAATTGTCGGCAGCAAAAGCCAAATTAACCGTCTATGCAGGGGCTGATTTAATCAATCAAGTACAGTTAGTTCACGGTGTTAATGTGTTAGTCGCGACACTAAACGGGGCTGATGCTCAAGCCTTGCGTGAAATGCTTGTACAACTTAAAGCTAAATTAGGCAGTGCTATTATTGTATTAGCCAGTGTGTTGGCTGATGATAAACTTCAACTCATTGCTGGCGTTACGACTGATTTAGTCAGCCGTTTTAAAGCGGGTGATTTAGTTAATTTTGTGGCAAAGCAAGTCGGTGGTAGTGGGGGTGGTAAGCCCGATATGGCGATGGCAGGTGGGAATAATCCAGCGGCTTTAACTGTTGCATTGGCGAGTGTTAATCAATGGGTATCTGCATGAAGCGTGCAGCCGTTGTATTGATAATCAGTTTAAATTTGCAAGGCTGTGTTGCTATTGCCTTAGTTGATTTAGTGGCGGCGACTGCTGTTAAAACAGTGGGTTTAGCCGTTGATGGTGTGGTGGGTACGGCTAAATTTGTAGGTGGTGTACTCGTTCCAAACAGTGATTCAGACGATGATTAATTATCTTCACATTAATTGTATTAATTATTAATAGTTTATTGTTTATTGTTTATTGTTTATTATTTATTGTTTATTGTTTATTGATAGCTTATTGTTTATTATTTACTATTTATTGTTTATTGATAGTTTATGGTTTACTGTTTTATGATTTATGTTTATTTTATGTTTAAAAAAAAATACTTGTTTGCTAGTCTGATGTTTAATCTGTGTATTGTATCTACTGTACAAGCCAATTGGGTCAAAGATACTTGGAGTGCAGGTGTAAAAGAAATTAAAACCGTCTATCAACAGGGTGATAATCAGTTATGGGTATCAGGCTGGGCACACCATGGGCGTTCAAGCTATTCACCCGAAAAATTAGATACACTTAATGAACGTGCTTTAGGTTTAGGTTGGGCAAAAACTATACGGCAAGACAATATGCATCGTGGTATTTTTGGTTTAGTGATGTTAGATTCACACAAAGACAAGCAGTATCAAGTGGGTTATACCTATGAAAAAGCGTATTATTTTAATCAAAACGCTAAAAACTGGTATATCGCGGGCGGAATAGCCCCTGCGGTTGTTCGGCGTGCAGATATGTTTAAAAAAATACCGTTTCCCGCTGTATTTCCTTTGTTGAGTATAGGCAATAAAAAAGCTGAAATGCGTATGATTTATTTGCCTCGCTTATCTAACAATTTAGGCAGTGGTGATGTACTGTATGTATTTACTTCGTTTGCGTTTTAAAGTAAATACATACACAGTATAAAAACTTTAGCGTTTAGGCACAGTTATTGTAGTTGATAGCTCGGTTTTGTTGTCAGACGCATCGGTTATGGTGTAGTTGATTTTATATTGTCTAGCGACATTGGCATCAACTAATAACTGTTGCAAGATTTATGCAATTCATATGACTGCGTAAAAATTAAAAACTGTTTATATTTAAAATCAGCTACGGGTTTATACAAATAAAAATGCTCATTTTTTATAACTAATACCTTTAAGATCTAAAACAATGCTTGGCTCACGTAGTGCGTATACCAACACTCTTTTTATCAACCTTCGTATAAACCGTTCAGCCCATTGACTCCCTGTTTCAACCCAAAGTTTACCTTCGTTTTCTTTATGTACCTCTACAAGTAAATCTAAGTCTTTAGTGCTAGTACCACCGTGGGCAATCATACTTCTATAAGAATAAAGTCTAGAGATGACCTTGTCTGTTGTCATATCACCAAACTCATTTAAACCAAGGTTATAGCCATCAGACAAGCGATTATGTATAAAAGTAAGGTTACGCTGAAGTTGTCGTGTAATGCTACCAATAGAATCATTTGGGGACGGTGCATGACTTAAAAGACTTTCTATTAAACTAAAATAGCCTAGAATCTTTACTAAAGATGGTGGAATAGTCTGTAATTCTCTAAACATTTGAATGGCTGTAATAATTACAGGGTATTTTGCATCATCAAACTTTGCACGAAGTGCAACAACATCTTGTAAGTGTTTAATATCTAACTTTGAAAGAACTTTAGTAAATTCATACGCTAAAAAATATTGTACACAATGCCTGTAACTTGCATTAGTGATTCGCATACTAGGTAATTGTGAGTCTTTCATATACCATATCTCAACAAACAAATTAATATCAGATATCAATGTAGCTTCGGATAATTGCAAATCTTTCAATTTAGCTTCACTGGTGCGACGAATAACAGTGTATCTCCATAAATTTGAATCTAATAATGGACTTAAATCGCAGACACCATTACCACAATCAATAAATTGAATCTCTTGCCGTGGATTATTTCCATAATTTATTAAAGAATATTTTGATATTTCTTTTTTACAAACTGCTGCTTCTTCAGCAGATGCCTTACTTAATATCCAGCCAGATAAATTAATTTCTTCAGAAAAATTTTCCCAATTAATATCATTTAATACCACTCCATATTTAATGGAGTCACAGTTATTAAATGTAGGGTCTTCATAATAAGATGTCATATTAGAGCTTTATTTTTATATAAATT
>JBDLSY010000092.1:0-12014 GCA_039805985.1 Pseudomonadota bacterium
AATTACACTTTAGTGATACCAACGCTTCTGCAATGCTGACTGTGTTAAATGATTTATCGTTTAAATACGTTGTAATGCCTATGAGAATTTAAATATACATCGATATTTTTATGTTGAGTTAGCTTGTTTTAAATTAATTTTAAATTAATAATAGGTCTGTAATGTCTGATAGCTATAATCCCATCACTACCATCTCCGCTAAAGATTCTAATCCAAATAGTCAAGATTATGGTGCTAACAGTATTCAAATTTTAGAAGGTTTAGAGGCTGTTAGAAAACGTCCTGGTATGTATATTGGTGATACGTCTGATGGTACAGGTTTACACCATTTAGTGTTTGAAGTATTGGATAACTCAATTGATGAAGCTTTAGCGGGTTATTGTAGTGAAATACAAGTCATGATTCACCCTGATAATGCAATCAGTGTTATTGACAATGGCCGTGGTATTCCAACAGGGATTAAGTTTGATGATAAGCATGAACCCAAACGCAGTGCCGCTGAAATCGCTTTAACTGAATTACATGCGGGCGGAAAATTTAATCAAAATAGCTATAAAGTCTCTGGTGGACTGCACGGTGTAGGGGTTAGTTGTGTTAATGCACTGTCAAAATATTTACGCTTAACAGTCCATAGAGAAGGTTTAAGTCATCAAATAGAGTTTAACCAAGGTGTTGTTAAAAACCGTCTTGAAGAAGTACAGCAAGGTGTTTTAGTATCACCAATGAAACAAATGGGTACAACCGAGCTACAAGGAACAGAAGTCTATTTTTTAGCCGATGAAACTATTTTTACACACGTTGATTTTCATTATGATGTACTCGCAAAACGTATCCGTGAACTTAGTTTTTTAAATCATGGGGTACACATTAAATTAATTGATCAACGTACTGGTAAAGAAGATAGTTTTGCTTTCTCTGGTGGCGTTAAAGGATTTGTTGAGTACATCAATAAATCTAAGACACAGTTGCATCCCAATGTATTTTACGCTGCAGGTGAAAAACAAATAGACAACGGCTTAATGATTACCGTTGAAGTCGCCATGCAATGGAATGATAGTTATAGTGAACAAGTATTGTGCTATACCAACAATATTCCACAACGCGATGGCGGTACTCATTTGACGGGGTTGCGTGCAGCAATGACTCGCGTAATGAACAAATATATTGAAGAAAATGAATTTGCTAAAAAAGCTAAGGTAGATACTAGCGGTGATGATATGCGCGAAGGTTTAGCCTGCGTATTAAGTGTTAAAGTACCAGAGCCAAAATTTTCAAGTCAAACAAAAGATAAATTAGTCAGTAGTGAAGTGCGTCTACCTGTAGAAGAGATTGTCGCTAAAATGTTGTCGGATTATCTACAGGAACGGCCTGCAGATGCCAAAATAATTTGTGGCAAAATTATAGATGCAGCTCGCGCCCGTGAAGCAGCTCGCAAAGCACGAGAAATGACACGCCGTAAAGGTATTTTAGAAGGAGCTGGTTTACCTGGTAAATTAGCGGATTGTCAAGAAAAAGACCCCGCTTTGTGTGAGATTTATATCGTAGAAGGTGATTCAGCAGGCGGCAGCGCTAAACAAGGGCGAGACCGCAAATTTCAAGCCATTTTGCCGTTACGTGGAAAAGTACTTAATGTTGAAAAAGCGCGTTTTGATAAGTTAATTGGCAGTGAACAAATTACTACCTTAATTACTGCTCTAGGCACTAGTATTGGACCCGATTTTAATATTGATAAGCTACGCTATCACCGCATTATTGTTATGACCGATGCGGACATTGATGGTGCACATATACGCACCTTACTGCTAACTTTACTATATCGGCAAATGCCTATATTAGTAGAGCGTGGGCATATTTATATTGCTCAACCGCCTTTATTCAAAGTAAAAGCCGGTAAAGATGAACGGTATTTAAAAGATGAGGAAGAAGAAACTGCTTTTATGATTGAGTTGGCGGCTTTAAACGCTAGTATTACTAATCTTGATACTATTCGTATTGATAGCAGTACACTAAGAGTGTTAATTAAACAATGGAAAATCGCCCGTGGTGTATTACGCCGTATGGCACGTACCACCGATGAAGCGGTATTGCACGCTATTCTAAATGGGGTTGTGATTGATGTGAGTAATATCACTGCGGCACACACTTCAGCAGAGGCTTTAAAAAAATCTTTAGCCAGTGAACGCACTATTACAGTGACAGTAGATACCGATGAGCATCAGTTGCCTGTCATTAAAATAGAACGTTTACACTATGGTAATATTAAAACTACGCAATTAAATACCGCCTTCACGCGTACACCTGAATACCAATTAATTGCTAATACTGCCAGCACCATTGCCAGCCAAGTACGGGCGGGAGCAACAGTGCAAAGAGGTGAGGGCGACAAGCAAAAACACTGTTCAGTAGATAGCTTTGCCCAAGCGGTTGATTGGTTGCATAGCGAAGCCGAGCGTTCATTAAGCAGTAAACAACGCTATAAAGGGCTGGGTGAAATGAATCCATCACAGTTGTGGGAAACGACGATGGATCCAACAGTACGCCGTTTAATGCGTGTCCAAATTGAAGATGCGATTGCTGCTGATGAAATTTTTACGACTTTAATGGGTGATGAAGTTGAGCCGCGTCGTAAATTTATTGAAACCAATGCTTTGTTGGCGGATAATATTGACGCTTAACAGTCATATTTAATAGTCATATTAACCTTAGCTTAAAAATAATCTTGAACAAAAATAATGCCAGAATTAGATTTAATGACGTGGGTCATTGTTTTGTTATCAGCGTTAATGGCTGGCTTTATAGATTCAGCGGTAGGCGGTGGGGGAATGATTACTGTTCCTACTTTGTTTACTGTGTTGCCTAACGCGTCTGTACCTGTTATTTTAGGCACTAATAAATTGTCTGCTGCTGGTGGAACAGTGGTTGCCGCTTTTCAGTATGCAAAAAAAATATCAATTAATCGTCGCTTAGTTATTCCTGCAATGATTGCTGCTTGCTTGGCAGCCATTTTAGGGGGCTGGCTGGTCGCTTACATACCCATTAATGTATTTAAAAAAGCCTTACCGCCCGTTTTATTAGCCTTATTAATTTATACTTTGTTTAATAAAACCTTAGGACAAAAAAATCAAACGCTTGAACTACAAAATAAAACACCTTTGATGGGCGTATTATTGGGGGGATTAATTGGCTTATATGATGGTTTGTTTGGTCCTGGAACAGGTAGTTTTTTAGCATTGTTGTGGATTAAAGCCTATGGTTTTGATTTTATCCATGCCACAGCACACGCTAAGTGGGTTAATCTTGCCACTAATTTGGGTTCTATTGTTTGGTTTGCGGGACACGGTCAAATATATTGGCAATTAAGTTTAATGATGACTATATTTAATATGACGGGTGCATTGGCGGGTACCAAAGTGACTATTAAATATGGCAATAAATTTGTGCGTAAGTTTTTTATTGGTGTCGTTACCTCACTTATTATTAAGACAGCTTACGATGCATACTTTCGCTGAAAACACTTAAGTATCAACATAAATTAAGCATAATATAAATAGATAAAATACATAAATAAATAAAATATATATATAAATAATTTACGTAAACAAATACATAAATAAATAAAATATATAAATATATAAATATATACATTTGTATATACATAGGGTCAATAAAAAGTGCTTTCAAAATATATAAAAAACATACGAGTCAATCACCCTATTACATTGATTTTATTAGTCAGTATTTTTATTTCAATACCAGGTAACTATACTTTTTGGCAGTCCTTATGGGCATTGCCAGAGTTAAGCGTATGGACACAGCTGAAATTAACGCTTGGTTTTGGTGTTGCACTCATTGCATTATTAATGCTTGTACAAGGTGTTTTTTTAGGACGCTACACCACTAAATTAATGGCCTGTATATTGCTCATTTTAACAGTACCTGCACAGTATTTTATGTTTAGCTATGGGGTGGTGATTGATGCGTCAATGGTACGCAACGCACTACAAACTGATATACGTGAAGTACGCGACTTAATGAATTGGACTATGCTTATAGTCGCTTTTTTTGCTATTTTAGTACCTTTTTATTGGATATTCGTACAATCATTTGAACGCTACAGCTTACTTAAAGCGTTTAAGCGCAACGTCATTGTGGTATTTACTGCACTCATTGCTTTGGTACTCGGTGTATTGGCTATTCAATCTGATATGGCAACTTTGATGCGTAGCCATAAAACTTTACGCTATCAAATAACCCCTTTTAATGCTATGTACAGTATGGGCCGTGTCATAGTCGGTGAACGTGCCAAGTTACCCTTTAAAACTTTAGCCGCTGCACAAGCGGTAGGTGTCAATTCATCGTTACCTGTGTTGGTTTTAGTACTGGGCGAAACGGCTCGTAGCGATCATTTTAGTCTTAATGGTTACCGTTCTAAAAATAAAATAGGTGTAAATATCAGTACTACGCCTTATTTAGACATCTTTAAAAATACTGAATTAGTGAGTTTCACCCAAGTAACTTCGTGTGGTACTAATACTGCTGACAGTGTTCCTTGTATGTTTTCACATTTAGACCGTACTGAATTTTTTGCACGACAAGCTAACTATGAAAATATTTTGGATATTTTGCAAAAAACGGGTTATAAAATACTGTGGTTAGACAATAATTCAGGCTGTAAAGGTGTATGTGCTAGAGTGCCTAATGAAGATTTAACCCGCACTCAACACCCTAAATATTGCCGTAGTAAAGAGTGCTTTGATGAAATATTAATACACGATTTGTCCGATAAAATTAAAACACTAGCCGCCGTACACAAAGACAAAACACTGAATTCTACACCTAAAGGCGTTGTCATCGTATTGCATCAAATGGGTAGTCATGGCCCTGCTTACCATCAACGTAGTCCAGAGTCTTTTAAACAGTTTAAGCCCGAATGTACTAGCAGTGCATTACAACAGTGTGATGTTCAGCATGTCATAAATGCTTATGATAACAGTATTGTTTATACCGATTATTTGTTGTCTAGTGCCATTAAACAGTTGCAGTCTTTAGACGATACATTTGCCCCTAGTTTAATTTATATGTCCGATCATGGTGAATCTTTGGGTGAAAATGGTAATTATTTACACGGGCTACCGTACCAGTTTGCCCCTAAAGCACAAACGCATATTCCTTTAATTGTTTGGTTATCAGCTAACTTAGCCAAGCAACGTGGGGTTGATATGAGCTGCTTGCATCAACAAAAAGAAACCCCTTTAAGCCATCATCATTTATTTTATAGTATGCTGGGTTTATTAAACGTGCAAACTGCCGTGTATCAGCCACAGTTAGATTGGTTTAAACCCTGTACTTTAGATAAGCTGGCACAGTAAAATTTAAAGTGTATAAATTTAAAATATATAAATTTAAAATATTTAACTTAATGTAAAACATTAATTAAAACTTTAATTAAAACTTTAATTAAAACTTTAAAAAGACTTTAAAAAGACTTTTCTAAAATATGTAAATATTCTGTTGTTTTGCTGGCAATATGGTTTTTGAAATATTTACGTAAACAGTGCTTAAACTTTAATGCTTTATATAGTCATTAAATTATTAAACTGTTGTTGGTGGCTTTAATGTTTTATCTAGTGATTAAAATTAAATCAAGCGGTTAAAATAGCGTATGAATTATCCTAAATACTTTGATGTAATTGTTGTTGGCGGTGGGCACGCAGGTGTTGAAGCCGCTTTAGTCGCTGCCCGTATGGGTTGTCAAACCTTATTGCTCACACACAATATTGAGACTCTAGGGCAAATGAGTTGCAATCCCAGTATTGGTGGGATTGGTAAAGGCCATTTGGTAAAAGAAGTCGATGCTATGGGCGGTGCTATGGCTATCGCTACTGATGAGGCAGGCATTCAATTTAGAATTTTAAATAGCAGTAAAGGACCCGCAGTGCGTGCCACACGGGCTCAAGCGGACCGAATTTTATACAAAGCAGCGATTCGTCAGCGTATAGAAAATCAAGCCAATTTAACCGTATTTCAGCAAGCGGTTGATGATTTAATCGTTGAAGGTGACCGAGTAGTCGGGGCAATTACACAAATTGGTATTCGTTTTCAAGCAAAAACAGTGGTATTAACAGCGGGTACTTTTTTAGACGGAAAAATCCATGTCGGTTTAGATAATTATGTCGGTGGACGAGCTGGTGACCCAGCCTCCATACGCTTATCTGACCGCCTAAAAGAATTAAAATTACCACAAGGACGCTTAAAAACGGGTACGCCGCCGCGTATTGATGGTAAAACAATTAATTATGATGTTTTGGCAGTTCAACCAGGCGACTTAGACCCAATCCCTGTATTTAGTTTTATGGGCAATGCGGCTATGCACCCACGACAATTACCGTGTTGGATTACCCACACCAATGAGCGTACCCACGATATTATCCGCAGTGGCTTTGACCGCAGCCCGATGTTTATGGGTAAAATTGAAGGCGTAGGCCCACGTTATTGCCCCAGTGTAGAAGACAAAATTAATCGTTTTGCCGACAAAGACAGCCACCAAATTTTTTTAGAGCCAGAAGGTTTGACTACCCATGAAATTTATCCAAATGGGATATCCACTAGTTTACCGTTTGACATTCAATACGCTATGGTGCGTAGTATGCGTGGTTTAGAAAATGCCCATATTTTGCGTCCAGGCTATGCCATTGAATATGACTATTTTGACCCACGCAGTTTAAAACGTAGTTTTGAGTCTAAAGCCATTGCAGGTTTATTTTTTGCTGGGCAAATTAATGGTACAACGGGCTATGAAGAAGCAGCTGCTCAAGGCTTACATGCTGGATTAAATGCTGCTTTGCAGGCACACAATAAAAGCGCTTGGTGTCCACGTCGTGATGAAGCTTATTTAGGGGTACTAATTGATGACTTAACCACAAAAGGGGTTAATGAACCCTATCGCATGTTTACTTCACGGGCAGAGTACCGTTTGCAGTTGCGTGAAGACAATGCCGATGCCCGTTTAACTGAACAGGGCAGACTATTAGGCTGTGTTGATGATGCACGGTGGGAGGTGTTTTGTCGTAAACGTGATGCCGTAGCCCTTGAAATTCAACGCTTAAAATCAACTTGGGTTAATCCGCGTTTAATTGAAGCAGCTGAAGCAGAGCGTGTGTGTGGCAAGGCTATTGAAAAAGAATATACTTTAGCTGACTTATTACGTCGTCCTGAAGTAACCTACAGTCATTTAATGAGCTTGAAAAACATAACGGGTACATTGGTTTCAGATACCATACTCAATGATACATTGTTGATAAGGCCAGATGGCAATGCAGTGTGTGAGCAAGTTGAAATTTCAATTAAATATGAAGGTTATATTAGCCGCCAACAAATAGAAATTAACAAACAACTACACAATGAAAATACACGGTTACCCGCTGATATTGACTATACCCAAGTCCGTGGTTTGTCTAAAGAGGTTCAGCAAAAACTGAATATCCATCAACCGGAAACATTAGGGCAGGCAGGGCGAGTTTCTGGCGTAACACCGGCTTCATTGTCTTTGATATTAGTACATTTAAGACGCAATACTTTGTTAGTTGCAGAACATTAATATCAACATCAACATTAATATTAATTATATTTAAACTTAAATATAAATATAAATATAAATATAAATATAAATATAAATTAATTTTCGTTAGCACTTTATGTATTTACACCGTCAGTTTTCTAGCAGCACCATTAATGTAACAGGTTCACAAGGCGGCGTAGTTACGCTGGGTAATTTTGATGGTATGCATTTAGGGCACCGTGCCTTGATTTTAGCTTTGAAAAATTTAGCTGAATACAATGAATTAACCACACATGTTGTGACTTTTACACCGCATCCAAGAGATTATTTTGCAAAACAAGGGCGTGGCTCGCCTGTTTTAAATATTAGTAGTGTTCGTAATCGCTTAATGTATTTAAATAAAATGGGTGTTGACCATGTTCATTTATTACGATTTAATCAAGACTTAGCGACACTTTCACCCCAAGACTTTGTGCGACACGTACTGGTTAAAGCGTGTAATGCAAAGCACGTGTTAGTCGGACGCGATGTGCGTTTTGGACACCAGCGAGCAGGTGACTGGGCTTTATTGTGTTCTTTAGGTCAGCAATATAGCTTTGCAGTCCATTGTTTTGAGGAAGTTTTAGACAATGCGGCATTGCGTATTTCTAGTTCAGCGATACGCCATGATTTATATGCAGGGCATTTAGACGATGCAAATTTACTACTAGGCTACGCATACAGTTTATCCGGACGGGTTATTCATGGACAAAAACTAGGGCGTACTTTAAATTGTCCTACACTGAATATTAATTTACATGTATCTAATCCTGCTTTACGTGGTGTTTTTGTGGTGGCAATTGAAGGCTTAAACTCGCAGTCTACCTCCCGTTTGTATGGCGTTGCTAATTTAGGCATACGCCCTACAGTAGAACAAGCCCAACGCTTTAGTTTAGAAGTCCACGTACTAGATTGGTCAGGCGATGCCTACGGTTTAACTGTAAATATTATATTTTTACATAAATTACGAGGTGAGGCCGTTTATGCTAATTTATCTGACTTACAACATGCCATTGCACAAGATATTTTGAATGCACGGCAGTGGCTATCAGTATAAACGGTCAGTTAATATCTTTTATATTTTTTATATTTTTAGTATTTTTTAGTATTTTTTAGTATTTTTAAATAAGTGACTTAACTTACTCACAATAAAATGTTCGCAATGAATACACATACTCATACTCATTTAACTTCTGGCTTACAAGCAACACTGGATAATACACTTTATCAAATATTTATTAAGGCACTAGGTCAGCCAATTCGTACAGATGCTCGCCATGCGGTATGGGAAACACCTGCTAATACAGCGTTAAGACAAGCCGCTCAACAGGCTGAACACGATGTAGCACAGTTAAGCCCTTATTTATCATGGCGAGATTTTTCAGTATTAGCCATGGATATGGATAGTACTTTAATTAATATTGAGTGTATTGACGAAATTGCTGATTACTGTGGTAAGAAACATGAAGTCGCTAAAATCACTGAAGCCACTATGCGTGGGGAAATAACTGATTTTAATGAAAGTTTGCGTAGACGTGTTGCCTTGCTAAAAGGCTTGCCTTTAACGGCTTTACAAGCGGTTTTAGACCATAGATTACAGCTTAATCCAGGGGCAGAACGATTAACCCAATCGGCACATAGCCACAATATAGTCACTTTATTAGTCAGTGGCGGCTTTACTTTTTTTACTGATGCTATGCAAGCACGCTTAGGCTTAACACACGCATACAGTAACACTTTAAACCACAATAGCACTGTATTAGACGGCACATTGCAAGAGCCGATTGTAAACGCCGAAGTTAAGCGTAATAAGGTACAGTCGCTGTGTGAACAAATGGGTGTTAGAACAACACGGGCTATTGCTGTAGGCGATGGCAGTAATGATTTAGCAATGATGGCTATTGCGGGCTTATCGGTTGCCTACCATGCTAAGCCTGCCGTTCAAGCCAAAGCTATGGCGGTAATTAACTATGGCGGTTTAGATACTTTGGATTTATGGTTAAGCTAGGTTAGTGTTATTTTAGTGATTAAAAAGATGATTAGTTAAATGATTAAACTTCCTGCAAAACTATTAAAAAACATATTTTTTAGTCCTAAAAATTAAGGCTCTACTTTTATATAAAATAGTTTTGAAAGAAGTTTATTACCAAACAACTATCCGTTTTACATATGGCTAATCATCACATCACCAAAGCCAGAGCAAGTGACTTGTGTAGCACCGTCCATTAAACGTGAAAAGTCATACGTTACTTTTTTGCTTAAAACGGATTTTTCCATACTGCTAATAATCAGGTCGGCCGCTTCTTTCCAGCCCATATAGCGTAACATCATTTCGGCAGATAAAATTTGTGAACCTGGATTGACGTAGTCTTTTCCTGCATATTTAGGCGCTGTACCATGAGTTGCTTCAAACATAGCGATACTGTCTGATAAATTAGCCCCCGGGGCAATGCCAATTCCGCCAACTTGGGCGGCTAAGGCATCACTAATATAGTCACCGTTTAAGTTTAAAGTTGCAATCACATCATATTCGGCTGGACGCAGCAAAATTTGTTGCAAAAATGCATCGGCAATGACATCTTTAATGATAATTTCACGCCCTGTTTTAGGGTTAGTAAATTTACACCATGGACCGCCATCAATTAATTCAGCACCAAATTCTTTTTGTGCCAGTGCATAAGACCAATCACGAAAACCGCCTTCGGTGTATTTCATGATATTGCCTTTATGCACAATCGTGCAGCTTTTCTTATCATTATCAACTGTGTATTGAATCGCTTTACGGATTAATCGCTCTGTTCCTTCACGTGATACAGGTTTAATACCAATCCCTGAACTTTCAGGAAAACGAATTTTTGTAACGCCCATTTCTTCGGTTAAAAATTTAATGATTTTTTTAACTTCAGGCGAACCTTCAGCGTACTCAATCCCTGCATAAATATCTTCGCTATTTTCACGAAAGATAACCATATTGATTTTTTCAGGCTGCTTAACGGGTGATGGCACACCTTTAAAGTACTGTACAGGACGCAGGCACACATATAAATCTAATTCTTGTCGCAAAGCAACATTTAAGCTCCGAATGCCGCCGCCTACAGGGGTAGTCAGTGGCCCTTTAATAGAAACAACATAGTCTTTAACGATTTCCAAAGTTTCTTTAGGTAACCATACATCGGGACCATAAACACGGGTTGATTTTTCTCCCGCATAAATTTCCATCCAATGAATTTTTCTAGCCCCTTCATACGCTTTAGCAACAGCAGCATCAACGACTTTAATCATAACAGGGGTAATATCTAAACCGGTGCCATCACCTTCAATAAAGGGAATAATTGGATTGTTTGGCACTATTAATTGATGGTTGATATCAAAGCTAATTTTTGCGCCGCCTGCAGGAATAGTAACGTGTTGGTACATAGTAAAAGTGGTTAAAGGTTAAAGTTAAAATATTAAGTTAATGTATTAAGTTAATGTATTAAGTCAATGTATTAAGTCAATGTATTAAGTCAATGTATTAAGTCAATATATTAAGTCAATGTAAAAAAGTCAATAATATTATTTAATGAGTACTTATATTAAATTTTACGAGAAGGCAATGATTTTAAAATAGCGATAAAAGAAGTATTATCCATAGTAGCCAGTATTTGAATGCCCGCGCGTATTAGGTCGCTTTTTTTCATAGGTGTTTGTAATTCTAAGGCACGTTGTTTTAAACCATTTAAAACCAAACGTTCCGATGTGGGTATTGTAAAACTGTATCGTACCAACTTTATTTTTTTAGGGGCTTTAGTTTTTACTTTTACAACTGTACTTGTTTCTACAGCGGGTACGGTGATTATTTTTTCAGGTGCAGGCTTAACTTTTTTTGCACTGGGTAATTTTGCTGTGGAAGTTTGTATCAGTTTGCTCGTGGTATTTTTTGTTTTAATGGCAGTCGTCATAAAATCCTCTTGGTTATAAAGTAAAGTATCAATAAAGTATCAATAAAGTATTAATAAAGTATTAATAAAGTATTAATAAAGTATTAATGTACCTATATTTAAATAATGGCATCAGTAATTTTAACTGAATTGTTTTGAGTAAACTAAATAACGGCTTCCAAATAAAGTGAGTGAGCCGTTTTTGCCCATGCTTCACTTTCTTGCTCTAATAGAAAAATAGTTTGTGGCAAGGTTTGATTCCACTGTGTAGGATATAACAGTTTAAAACGTAGTTTTTGATGGTCTTGAGATTCAACTATTAATGCAATATTTGTTAATACATTAGGCGATATATCTGTTCTAGCGTGACATACAATAACGGCTAAACGTAAACATATTAATTGCATTAAAAACGCAGGCCGTTCCAAATCTAAGGCTATTTTTTTAAGTTTTCCACGATGCCCCAGTACTAAAAGGCTTAATCGATGAAGTTCATG
>JBDLSY010000093.1:0-3637 GCA_039805985.1 Pseudomonadota bacterium
CCTACAATCGGCAAACCTAAGCTGGCACAATGAACCCGAATTTGATGGGTTCGCCCTGTCATAATCCGTACCTGTAATTCAGTAAAGTGTGTGCTTTTACGAACAACACGCATACGGCTTAAAGCATATTGTCCTTGAGCTTCATTGACTAATACACGGCGTTCACCATTAATAGTTTCTGTGCGTAATAAAGACAATTTAACATCAGTTTGTGTAAAGTTAGCTTGACCCGCAACAACGCATATATAATTTTTTTTCCATACACTTTGCCTAAGTTGCTCTTGTAGCTTGACTAAAGCTAGACGTTGCTTGGCGATGACTAAAATGCCGCTGGTATCACGGTCAATTCGGTGTGCTAATTCTAAAAAAGGACTTAAAGCACATTGACGAAGCTGCTCAATGACACCAAATGCAACACCACTACCGCCATGTACAGCGATTCCACTCGGTTTATTAATGACTACAATAAATTCATCTTCAAATAAAACGGGGAATGGATTAACTAATATATTTGGTTTTAATATATTGGGTTTTGACGTACTTAATTGAGGTAATTGATGTGGTTGATGAATATTGGATGAATTAAACTTTTCGTCTAATGCTTGGTTTACTTTTTCAGCCAGCCGTATAGGTGGAATACGAACAATTTCGCCTAATTTTATTCGGCTATTAAATGTTGTTCTTGCACCGTTAATGCGTACTTCACCGCTACGAATAATTCTTTGTATGTGGCTACGCGGCGTACCTTTTAGACTTTTAGCTAAAAAATTGTCTAACCTTTGTCCGTCGTCTGCTACCGTTACAGCGACTAAACGAACGTGAGTATTAATGACTCTAGCACGTAAAGCGTCTGTATTGTAGACCGTGGGTATTACAGTAGTATTCATAAAAAAGATGTTTGTAAACTATGCTTAGTTTTATGCTAATTTAACAATAAATAAAGTGTCATAATTATGATTTTACGAATATTTCTATTAACTATAATTTAACTATATTAACTACATTAACTACATTAACTACATTAACTACATTAATTATATTAACTACATTAATTATATTAACTACATTTATAATTGGCTACGATTTTACTATGTCCTATACCGATACCGTGTTTATTCAACACACCGCACAGTTTACTGCTTTAAATTTGCCGCCGTTAGCACAATGGCATCAACATTATGACGGAATATTAATTACAGGCCCGACTGCCAGCGGAAAATCAGCGTTGTCTATGTATTTAGCCAGTTTGCAAGCATCTAGTATTATTAGTGTAGATTCTGCGTTGGTTTATAAAAAAATGGATATTGGTACAGCTAAACCAAACATTGTAGAACAATCTTTAGTGCCGCATTATTTATTAGATTTAATTGAACCGACTGAATCTTATAGCGTAGCACAATTTTTGTTAGATACAACACAAGCGATTGTTGATTGCCAAAATCAAGGCCGTTTACCGATATTAGTAGGTGGCACAATGATGTATGTCAATGCTTTGTATCAAGGTTTGAACGAATTACCAATGATAGACACTGTGCAGCGTTCTTTAATTGTTGCCCGTGCAAATAAGTATGGTTGGGCAGCTTTACATACTGAACTTACACAATTAGACCCTATGACTGCAGCACGATTATCGCCTAATGATGCACAGCGTATTGAACGTGCATTGTCGGTGGTATTGAGTACAGGCTTGCCATTGTCTCATTGGTTAGCTCAATCAAAATCAAGTAGACCGCTGATTAAGCATCATACCATTCAGTTTAATGAGGGTATAAATGAAGGTGCAAGTTTGCTAAACCGTTGCTTACATATTTCCATTGAACCTGAAAAACTATTGTTATGGCAGCGTATAGAGCAGCGGTTTGATAATATGCTAAATAATGGATTTTTAGATGAGGTAACTGCTTTGATGCAACGTGGAGATTTATCCCTTAATCTGCCTAGTATGCGTTGTGTAGGTTATCGCCAAGCATGGCAATATTTTGAGGCACTTCAAAACGCACAATTACCCGCTTATAGCTTGAATCATTTGCGTGAACGTAGTGTTATTGCCACTAGACAATTAGCTAAACGACAAATGACATGGTTGCGTCAAATGCCGCAGCGTCTAATATTAAATTAGACTTTTTTCAAAACTGTATATTTATACGAAAAAAGCTTTGACTTTAAAAGCAGTTTATTCTATAAATAATGCTTAGAATCAAGATTTTTAAGATTAAAAAATAAAACACGATTTAAAAATCCTTAAATTCTGAAAATCTTGATTCAAAATTTAAGTTTTAAAGCTTAAAAACATATTTTTAATAATTTTGAAAAAAGTCTAATAAATACATTTACACAGCTTATATTACAGCAGTTCTACCGTCCACACACCATTAATTTTGACCAATTCTTTGTCGCACAAAAGCTCATTTTTTGAATCACTGTGTCCAGGTAAACAACGAATCACGGTGTTACCTTGTGTGCGTAAATGGGCTATGGTGTTGTCTAAATCGATGCAGTCTGTCCAAGGTGCTAAAATAGCAGGTGCAATGTTTTGAGTAGGTAATAAACTGGCTAATGTGCGTAAATCTAAGCTAAAACCAGTGGCTGCACGAGACCTACCAAACAATTTACCGACAGCATCATAACGACCACCCCGTACTAAACTATTATTTAAACCATTAACGTACACAGCAAATTGTACGCCAGTGTGATAGCCGTAACCATTTAAATCGGCTAAATCAATCACCACATGAATGCCTTGTTGTTCAGCCCGTTTTGCTAAAATATGTAAAGTATCTACCGCACGAGAGATATTGTCCCAGCGAGAAAACAAATGACTAGGTATCTCATCGGGTGTGCCATAGCTAATGATGAGCAGTTGCAATGCTTCAAATGCGTCTGTTATATCAGTTAAGTCGTTAAAATATTGTTGCGTTAACCGTACTTGTAACTCATATAAATGGGTTTTATTTTTAGTACGCAGTGCCGCTAATATCTCAATTTTTATGGTATTTAATAGGGGATATGCTTCAAGCAAAGCCTGTAAAACTGCCGAACTAGACAAAGCTAAGGTAGGCTGCATAGTAGCGTCAAGCCCCAGCTTATTTAACAGATGTAAAATCAAATCTTGAATTTCAATGTCTGCTTCTAAGCCGCTATGACCAAATAGCTCTGCCCCTAACTGTAAAAGCTCTCTTTGAGCAAACGCATCGCCGACTTGGCTGCGTAAAGCGGGCGCACAATAGCATAGCCGTGTTGGTGCGGTACGGTTTAATAAATGGGCATCAATACGGGCGGCTTGTGGTGTAAGGTCAGCCCTGATACCCAATAACGCCCCAGTTAGTGGATCAACGACTTTAAAAATAACCGCTTCTAAGTCTTGAGCCGTTCCAGTCGTTAAAGCCGATAAATTTTCTAATAAAGGCGGGGTGATTATTTCGTAACCCCAAGTGCGTAAAATATTTAATGCAATATGACGCAAGGTTTCTATTTGGCGAGCTTCGGCGGGTAAAACATCAGATAAATTATCGGGTAAACGCCAAATAGGCATAATCAGTCCTTATAAAGTTTAAGTAAATATTAGGTTTATTGGGCTTAATATTTACTTAATAAAAAATAGTGTAAACAATAAAATTGTATAAAAAAAATAAAACAA
>JBDLSY010000094.1:0-4028 GCA_039805985.1 Pseudomonadota bacterium
CAATATAATTAATGATGTAAACGCTTTGCAGGGCGAAGATGACAGTGGTTCTGCAATAAATATAGTCAAAAGTAGCGATAGCCAAATAATTATTATGGACGGTTTTTCATTAGAAAGCCAAGCACAAAAGCGTGCAGGTATTGGTTTAGTAACACGTTTATCCATACGTTATGAAGCATTATTACAAGCAGGCATTGACGCATCGCGTATGATTATTGACCCTGGTATCGGCTTTGATAAAAATTTAGAGGATAATTTAGACTGTATTCGCTACTTACCACAATTAAAGCAAATAGCTCCTGTTTTAATCGGCGGCTCTAGAAAATCAATGTTAGGCACGATTACAAACAAAGCGGTTGATATGCGAATGCCTGCTAGTATTACATTGGCATTGCTAGCAGTACAACAAGGGGCGAGTATTGTCCGTGTACATGATGTGTGTGCAACGGTTGATGCAATAAAAATTTGGCAAGCCGTTTGTTAAATGTATGTACTCAAACAACACATTACAAACGCGCCGCATCAATAATTTTTGTTGGAGCATTTTTTTATCTATATTGTTACCGCTTGGGCAATACAGTGGGCTGCTGCACGCTTTAAAGCATTATATTTATCCTGATACTAAACATTCAAGCAGACAATATCACAACAAAAAAGACCATTCCAGCCGATATTCTTGTGAACTGTGTAGTACTTTTTCTGCGGTTGATTCAGTCGTTACGTCCCATCAAGACACCTATAACTGCTATGAAAATGGCCTAATTACGGCTGTTTTTTCATATTTTTTACCAACACTGTCTACGCAATTCGTTACTCTGCGTAATAAAGACCCACCCTTTCTCTCTAAATAAAACGACCTAAGCCGCTTAACTGTCTTTATCAACTATTTTTGATAAAGATAAGCTGATTGCATTTTAAATTTTTTAGAGAGATTATTTATGTTTTTACGTTCTTCTTCAACCATCGCTTTAATATTATATGTATCAAGTAATGGCTCGGCTTTCGCTCAAACCATTACAGAAACAACTTTGCAAGAGGTAGTGGTTACAGGCAATTTACTCAACGCAAATGATTTAATTACGCCTACAACTCAATATTCAGGCACTCAATTAAAACTGCGTACACAAACAACCCTTGGCGAAACTTTAAATACTGCTTTAGGTGTGAGTAGTTCTTATTTTGGCCCTAATGCCAGTCGCCCAATAATTCGCGGATTAGACGGTGACCATATTAAAATTTTAAATAATGATGGGGCTACTGTTGATGCTTCTGGCTTAAGCTATGACCATGCCGTAGCCATTGACCCATCAAGTATTGAACGTGTAGATATATTACGCGGCCCTGCTGCTTTACTTTACGGTGGCAACGCAATGGGGGGAGTGGTTAATTTAATAGACAATCGTATTCCTCGTGCAGCTTTATTTGATGCACAAGGCGGTATAACGGGCAAAGCTGACTTACAAGCAAGCAGTGCTAATCAAGAAAAAAATGCGGCCTTCTCTATGGAAAGCGGCAATGATAAATACACTGTACATGCCGATGTATTTAACCGTTCAACTAAAGATTTGACTGTGCCTGTCGTATTGCCTTGTACTCAAGAGAATATGACTACCCATGCAAAACGTATTTGTAATTCAGCCAGCGATATAAAAGGTGGGGCATTAGGCGGTACTGTATTTTTTGATAAAGGTTACTTAGGTGCTTCAAGTAGTACTTACCGCAATACTTATGGCACAGTCGCCGAAGATGAAGTAACTATTAATATGCGTTCCAAACAGCACGCTATAGAAGGTGAGGTTAAAGGTCTAACTGGAAAATTTCAATCCATTAAAGGACAATTTAGTGCATCAAATTATGCCCATACTGAACTTGATGCGGGCATAGCAGCGACTACTTTTAAAAATAAAGGTATTCATTTTAGGCTAGAGTCGCGTCACGCTAAACTGGGTTTATTAGAAGGTGTTATTGGTTTACAAACTGAATATACTCGGTTTTCAGCCGATGGTGCAGAAGCATTTGCCCCACACAGTAAAACACGCCATACGGCTTTATTTGCCTACGAAGAGTTAGGTTTGCCATGGGGGCGTATCAGTTTTGGTGGGCGTTTAGAATCGGCGTCAATTAACTCACTTGGCAACAGCGATATACCGCGTTTTTTTGTAGGTGAACGTAAATTTACACCTAAAAACTATGCTATTGGTACTGTTGTTAATTTAACGCCCACATGGCAAGCGACATCAAATGTATCTTGGAACCAACGCGCACCTAAAGATTATGAACTTTATGCGAATGGCCCGCATGCAGCAACAGGGGCTTACGAAGTCGGGAATCCTTTATTTGGTGTAGAAAAATCCATTAATTTAGAGGCGGGCTTGCAATGGAAAAAGGGGGCTAATCGGTTTAATTTGAATGCGTTTACCAACCGCTTCAATAACTATATCGCTTTAGAATCAACTGGCATCAATCGCGACAGTGACGGCAATGGTGGTTTAATTAGCGTTTCTGACTGTGGTGATGGCCATTCAGTCCAATCAGGTTGCCTTGCAGAAGTGTTGCCAGAGTTTTCATACCGTCCAGTTAAAGCCCGTTTTACAGGTTTAGAAATAGGCGGCACAGTGCGTTTATTGGGGGCAAACACCACAACAAAAACGTCTGCCTTAGACCTAGAGTTACGCGGTGATTTAGTCCACGCTAAAAATTTGAATACTGGGACTTATTTGGCACGAATTACGCCAGCCCGTGTAGGAGCAGTTTTGGTTTGGACGCAAGGGGCATGGACTAGCCGTGTTGGTTTTGACCATACCGCACAACAAAACCGCGTACCTGTACAACAAAATATCACTGCTGGCTATACTTTATGGAATGCTGCGGTGACTTATCGTATGAAAGCAAGTCGTTCTAATGTATTGTGGTTTGCTAAATTAGAAAATATTGGCGACAAGCTTGCTTATAGCCCAACGTCAATATTAACTCAAACGGCTTTAGGTAAAGCCCCTATACCTGGACGTAACATTAAGTTAGGTATACAAATGTATTTTTAATAGGTTTAAAAGCGAATATATTCTATAAGTAATGAAATAATGCTTAGAATCAGGATTTTTAAAATTAAAGGATAAAAATATAAAAAGGAAAGAGGATTTAAAAAATCTTTAAAATCCTTAAATTTTGAAAATCTTGATTCATAATTTGAGCTGTAAGCCTTACAAAATATATTTTTAGTCATTTTGAGAGAGGTCTATTGTTTTTTACCATAAATAAATGCAACTGCTAATGTGCCCACAGTCGCTGTAGCAGTGACGCCACCTAACCACGACAAGCCATAAAGGTGAATCACTGGATTGATGGCTAACCATCATTTCGCATTAGGTGATCTAGTACATACCTGATTAGATTTATTACTTATATTTTTGCTTATATTTTTATTTGTATGGCTTATTTTAACGGTATTACATTGTTTTATTGTTTAATACGCATGCAGTAAACTGGTGGCTCTATTGATTTAAAGCTTATCACACGAATAATTATGTCGCTATTTGCTGCCCTAAACACCGCCAAATCTGAAGAAGATGTCAAAGATGCTTACATTAAAGCCTTGGGCTTAAAAACCTATAGCAAAAATCTAATTGATATTCAGACGCAAGAAATTTGGTTTGAAGCCAAAGATGGCTATAAAAACAGTAGCTATCAAATGTTTACGCAACTGTTGCATTATGTGCAGCAAGCGTTTGATAAAGGCGAAGATGTGCCGCCATTTTTATGTGTGATAGACACCAAAAAAGCGGCGATTATGAAAACCGCTGACGCTTTGCCGTTGATTAGCAATAAAAAGCAGCCGATTAAATGGGGCAAAAACGCCAGCGGTTATACGCAAGAAGCCTTGGACGTGGTCAGTGCGTATATCGGCACATATTTAATCAGTTTTAGAATCGAAACGCACGAAGATGAGTTCATACAAACGATTAAAAATGCCATTAAAACGGGCGATATTATTCGTACTGCGATTACGCCAAACAACCTTAAACAAGTGT
>JBDLSY010000095.1:0-7279 GCA_039805985.1 Pseudomonadota bacterium
AAAACGCAGCTTCAATTAAACCCGCTAACAAAAGCAATTTAGTTTGTAATGGATCCATTAACTCTGGCTGACGTGCGCATGCATCTAAGTAGCGACCACCAACATAAGCAATACCAAAACAGGCAGCAATGGCACCAAAGGTAACAATCATACCGCAGGCTAAAGCAATAACACCAACATCAGTCATAATAAAACTCCATTTTAAAAGTGAAAAATACTACCAAAAACTAAAGATAAACTAACACCATTCAAATAGTGTTAATGCTTTTCATGTGCTTGACCCAAATATACTAGAACTAGCATCATCATGATAAACGCCTGAAGGACAATCACCAAAATATGAAATATTGCCCAAACCGAACCAAGCAACCAGTGCGATAAAAATCCCCACCAAGTCCAAGTAGCTCCTAATAGAGCAATTAACATAAAAACCAATTCACCTGCGTACATGTTTCCGAACAAACGCATCGCTAGAGAAATACTTTTTGCAAGATAACCTAGTAGATTTTCAAAAAAGTTGGCAGGAGCAAAAGCAATTTTTGCAACTAAACTGGAAGCATGAAAAGGTGCAGTGAATAAGCCAGAAGTAAAATCTTTGACACCATGAGCCTTAACACCATACATAATACATATTAAAACCACACCCAAAGAAATTCCAAAAGTACCGTTTAAATCAGCCGTAGGAACAGGACGAAATTCATGAACATCAATGTGTAGTGCATGCAATAAAATACCCATCATATCTACAGGAAAAAAGTCTAGAGCATTCATGAATAATACCCAAACAAATATGGTGAGTGCCAACGGCGCAATGAAACTTAGGTCTTTAGCACTACTGACAATAGATTTTGATTGTCCTGCGGCCATATCGACTACGATTTCAAACAAGGCTTGGGTGCGACTAGGTACACCAGCAACTGACTTACGGGCGATTAACCACATCGTAAAAGCGGCTAAAACCGCACAAAACACTGACGTAACAATCGTATCATAATTAAGAACACCCATATCAATTAAGCCGACTTGATCGCGATTAGACCAGTTTTTTAAATGGTGCTTAATATACTCTGATGATGAACCTGCCATATATCGTCCTAAATGATTATTTTGAAAAACCGTACCATAAACCACATAGCGTTGGCGACAAAACCATGCTGATTAAACCTATAAAAAAGCCCTGCCAAACCCAGTGAAAATCTTTTAGTATAAACAATGAACCCACTAAACAAATACCACTTAATATTGTTTTTAAAAACAAAGCTATAAGCATCATGTTTGAACTAAAATTACCTCGCAATATTTTGTAGCGCCACCAAACACCTAAAATAAGACTGGGAACAAAAATAGATAAACCAGAAAATAAAATATTTGCTGCAGATAAATAACTAAAAAATATAGCAGCGACTAAAACCAAACTTATTAATAACAAGCATTGAAAGACCAGCACTGACCAGACATCTTTATGCCATGCGGACAAAGCAATTGTGTCAGGTGTATGCTTCATATTTTTTATAGTTGGCTTAATACAAATTAAAACTTATATTTAATATTTTTTATTGTAAGAATAAATGATTATAGAACAAAAATATTGATTTTTGCTATTTAAAGGGGTTAATTGGCTATCAAAGATATAAAAAAGCGCAATCGAGTCCAGCCATCACCTATTGCAATACCCTTAAACTCTCTATCAATACAAGCTAATTGATAAGCTGCGTTGGCTATATTTTCAAAGCTTAACTGAGTTCGGATACTACCTTTTATCACCATACGCAACACTTCTGATGCCTGCCAAATAATTAAAGGTAAAGCTTCTTTTTCAGATTCTAAACTGTCTAATATTCTTAATGCGCGAATACCATCACCGCCTTGTAAAGCTTGAGAAAATTGCTGCATATCATATCGGGCTACATCAAGTACAGCATCGCGTACCGTCGCCAAATCAACAACACCTGCTGGACACAGTAAAGATAGCTTTAATAACTCTTGTTGTGCCGCCAGTAAATTACCTTCTGTTTGCAATGCAATCCATTGCGCTGCGTCTAATGACAACCGCAAACCATTCAATAGTGCACGTTGAATTAACCAATTAGGTAATTGATCTAAAGAAATACTATTGCTTTCAACAACAACGCCGACAGTACTTAAAGCATTAAACCAAGCGGATTTAAACTGTTCTCTTTCTAATTGCGGCAAGATAATTAAAGTAACCGTTGACTCCGGCAAGTGATTTGCCAAAGAAATTAAAGTTTGCGCACCTACTTTACCAGGTTTTCCTGTGGGGATACGAATATCTAACACCCGTAAATCACCAAATAAACTTAATGTACCCGCTGCTAAAGACAATCCGCTCCAATCACTTTTAGCATCAAATTGCAATAACGTACGTTCAGTGTAACCTGCCGCTTTTGCAGCGAGTCTAATAGCATCTGCGGCTTCCATAGTTAGTAATGGTGCAGCACCATGTAATACATACAACGCTGACATCCCTTTTTTAAGATGATGCGGTAGTTGTGTAGCGCTAATGTGTATCGCCATATTGTATTAATATATTAATGACGCAAAGTAGCTGCACTTAATCGCGTCAAAACGGCTTGATTTAGCTCATCTTGAATAGTCCGATACAAATTAGCCTCCTCAAGCTCTTTGGCCAGCATTAAGTTATCGTTATAGGTAAAATCACGTTGTTTATTAAACGTCATCGTATCTAACCAAATATTATTTTGTGTATCAAATAAGCGTACAGTCACCGACTGTCGCAACTGATATTCACGGACACGCCCAGTAGCATTGGTTGATAATACTACTTTTTCACGCCGCTCATCACTCAATAATAACAAAGGTAGACTGACTGTTTCAGAATCAGTATTGACTACTACTTGGATACCTTTTGCGACTAAACTAGTTTTTATGACATTCAATAATAAACTATCCGAACTTGTTTGAAGCCTGATTATTGTAAAAGGCAAGGGTTTAGAGGTGTGTTTTAAAGCAAACCCACAGCTCACCAATAATGCACAAGCAAGCAACGTACACACAATTAGAATTGATGTAATCAAAGTACGTATATGCTTTAAACTAAACCCCATAGCAATACCTTATTTTTTACTATTAGCTGCCTTAAGTTTAATAGACTTCGGCAGTTTGACTCGTGGTGCTTGTAAACCCTCTTTTTCTAATTGACGGGTAATAAACCATTGTTGCACAATAGACAAGGTGTTATTAACAAAATAGTAAATATTAAGTCCCGATGGAAAAAAAGCAAACATCAACGCGAATATACCTTGCATCGCCATCATTATTTTTGCTTGTGTTGGGTCTGGTGGTGCAGGCGACAGTTTGAACTGTACGACCATAGTCACCATTAATAATGCTGGCAAAATATACCAAGAATCAGGTGCGGCTAAATTATCAATCCAACCTATCCAAGGGGCGTTACGCATCTCAACACTAGACAGTAACACCCAATATAAAGACATAAACACAGGAATTGTAAATAAAATAGGCAAGCAGCCTCCTAGCGGATTGATTTTTTCAGTGCGATAAAGCTCCATAGTCGCAGTTTGAAGTTTGAGTTTATCGTCGCCAAAACGCTCTTTAAGTGCTTTCATTTTAGGTGCCATATTCTTCATTTTTGCCATACTACGGTAACTCATTGCCATAGGTAAATACAACAGTGCTTTAATGATGACTGTTAATAAAATAATCGCCCAGCCCCAGTTACCCACCCAATCATGCAGCAGTTCTAGTACTGCAAACATTGGTTCAGCCAAAATTTTAAAAATACCGTAATCAACCACCAAACGTAAACCTGGCGCCAGTGCTTCTAATACCGCTTGATCTTGTGGGCCTACATACAAAACAGCTTCATGTTGAGCTGATGCACCCACAGCCAATGTACCCAAGGCTTGCATACTATTAACACTGTATAAACGTGTGCCATCTGGTGAGCGTTTTTCCTCTAAAGGAATGTTTAAAATACGGGCTTTACGGTCTTTAGCAACCCATGCAGAGACAAAGTAATGTTGCACCATTGCAATCCAAGCCGTCTCATTGTCTTTTACGACCGAGTTGTATTTACTGGCTACTTTACCTTTATCAATATCACCAAATTGAATTTTTTGAAACTTTTCGCGTTCAGTGTATACCGCTGGTCCTGTGAAAGTATGCACTGGGTTAGTAATAAAATTACCTGTACTAGACGGTATTGCATGACGGGTTAATTGTAAATATAAACTGGGCGTAATTTCAGATGTACTACCATTATTTACGACATGTTTGACATCAATGGCATAGCTATTGGGGGTTAAAGTAATCGTTTTCGTGAGTTTAACGCCTTCAACTGCTGCTTCTAATGTAACGCTATTAGCTGTTTGACTCACTATACTAAAAACAGTTGCCGCTGTATGGTTGGGAAAGGGTTTGCCAGCAATGCTGCCAGCCAAGCCCGTTTGAGCCAAATAAGTTTGATGACCCGAATCTAATAAAACTACCGGTTTGGTTTTATCTTTACTGTCTTTATGTTTTAATAGTTCAGCCCGTGTAATATTAGCTCCCGACCTAGAAACCTCTATGGATAAAACTTGATTGCTTAGTTTTATAGGGGGTAAAGTGCTTATTATTGAGCTATCAATCACTTTTTCCACGGCAGCAGCGGCGGGGATTTTGGGTGCAATAGGGACGCTGTCCGTAAAAACATTCACAGGCTGGGCAGCAACCGGAGCAGCAGCCATACCCATAAAACCCACTTGACCGTTATAGCGCTGCCATGCATCGACTAAAAACAAGCTAGACATTAAAAAAACAACCCACGTAATGACACGGCGAAAATCCATAAAAATTCCTACTCATCTAATTTATTGACTGAACGGCTTAAAATATATAAACAAAAACGAATAAATATTAATTATATTGATAATAATATTAATAATATTAATAATAATATTATTATTATTGATAAACGTTAATCCAATATTTTAAACGGATAAACTACAAATTTATGTTTATATTGTGTATTAATATTATTAATCATAGCGACGCATTTTAATTGTTATTAAAGTCAATCAATGCTATTAAAACAATGCTATTAAAACAATGCTATCAAAATAATACTATCAATCTATTTACTTTATATTTAATACATTTAAAGTAGCCAAGTAATTTTGCAACATTTTTTCTTGAGTCTGTTGTTTAAGCTGATTATCGGCTAATTCAATGTGTAATTGACTGTCTTGTGTGTCGGCTTTATTTAATTCGTTCATATACCGCGTATGTGGTTCTGATTTAACAGGCACTGACTTTAAATTGTCGCGAATACGCTGCTGATTATCACGCACAGTTTGTATTTGTGTATGAATAGTTTGTTGTTGCTGCACTAAAGTATCACGCTTTTCAATTAAAGTGATCATTGTTTCTAAAACAATTTTAGTGTCTGATGATAATTCAATAGTATGCGGTGTTTGATGTACAGGGTACTTCGCTTTATTTAAAATATCACGTAAAGCCTCTGCGTTAAAGCTGCTTAAGTGGTCTACGTCCGTGTTACTGCGTACTTGATTTACACTGACTTCTACTGTTTTTTGTGGTTGAGCGATTATTTTTTGACGGTAATGAGTCGCCGTTTTACCCGCTGAACTATGAGCGATACTATCCAATAACGACCAGCCTTCGCCTTGAATAGGTACTTCTACCACAAGCTCATGCGGTTCAGTATAGTTAGACTTCACCGTAAATAGAGCCGTATTTTCTTGGGCATATTCAGTATGTAAATAAGCCCCCTTAACTAAATAACGCTTAACCTTATAGACCTCATTATTACGCTGGTTAATAGAAATCTTTTGATCCAACGCATAAGCAATATACCGTTTATCGTTGGCTGGCAACACCTTCAATTGTGCATCGCCCACAAATTGATTGCCATTAACAGTTGTTTCATAAATAGTTGTTGCACCTGCGGGCATAGTGTTAGACGAAATATTGTTCAATTCAATCGCTGCTAAAGGGAACTGCGAATTGACCGTTGGTTGGTACAACGCAACCCGTGTAATCGGTAAATTACTTTGAATAATTGGAATACTTAAACTACGTCCGCTACTCACAGTGACAGGTAAGCCAAAAGTGTAACTGGTTTGCGTGTTGTCATCTTGAACCATCGCTATATCACTGGCTGCTGTTAAGCTATCTGCTTGAGCCATCATAGTTTCAGGTAAAGCCTCACTGTCATTAGCCAGCATCATTTTGCTAGACCTTAATAGCTTTGGTGCAGATGCAGCCATTGCAAACGTTGGCGTGGGTACTGTCGGTATCAAGAGCGAACTGGGTGTTATATTTTTATCTAACACATCAAACGTACCGCTGTCTGCGATAGGAATAATATTACCTGGTAATTCAACACCGACATGAGGGCGGTTGTTGTAGTATGATTTATATAATTGCTGACTAAAAGCAACAGGTTTGCCTGAAGTTAAACTAAGCTGTACATTAGTCCAGTCTTGGCCACTCATATTTTCAATAATAGCCCATCCTTGCACTTGGGCGGTATTGGCTTGTGTATTCGGTAAAGTTAAGCGATAGGTATTTTTCCAAATGGGTACACTGCTAACATAGCCCACACGTATACGCCGTGTTGAGATTCCTTGGCTAACTATTTCAATTGTGCGTGTATCTTTAGCACGGTTATCGGCTAATGCAAGTAAAGTCTTTTGAATTTGTTCACGTAATACGGTATCTTCAAATTGTATATTATCGGCCGTTTCTAATATAAATTGCTGCATACCTTGTGCAGTCATTAACATGACTTGATGTTTAGCAGGCTCTTTATCCGTTTGAGCTATTGTTTGCACGGACACAATTCGCCCACGTGTTGGCGTTTTACCTGTTAATGTAATTTCTGCTCCACGTAAAGCCGCTAATAGTTTTTCAGGTGATTCTAAAGCCACAGCATCAAATGGCAATTGTTTGAGTATTTGGGCAATGGGGTCTAAACCTGGCAAGCTCACACCACCAATACTACCTTGTGCATCATATATGACTAAACTTTTTAAAACATCGTCTACTTTGTCTAAGGCAACTGATAAGCTCAAAGTTGCATTGCCACTAACTTGTGCTTCATATTCAAAATATCCCACACCACTGGACGACAAGGACACTTGTTTTAATATTAAAGGTACTTTTGGTACTTTTTTATTTGTAAGGTCTGTATTGTTTGTATCATTCAATACATCGGTATTAGCCAATACGGTTGTACTAAAGCTACCTAATATTGCAACGGTAATGATTATTA
>JBDLSY010000096.1:0-3403 GCA_039805985.1 Pseudomonadota bacterium
AAACGAGTATTATTTGCCTTAACTACTTTAGTTGCTGCTATGTCAGTATCATTTGCCGCTATTGATGTTAATAAAGCAAGCGTAGCAGAATTAGATAGTATCAAAGGTATCGGTCCTGCAATGTCTAAAAGAATCATTGATGAACGGTCAGCAAAAGGCTCATTTAAAGACTGGTCTGATTTTGACATGCGTGTCAAAGGTATTGGTGAAAAATCTAGTATTAAATTATCTAGTGCTGGTTTAACTGTTAATGGTCAAGCAATGGCAAACGCTCCAGCAACAAAGCCTACTGTTACAAATAACATTAAAAAAGATGTGTCTGTAGCAACAACCACTACTGGAACTACAGTGAATGAAGTAGATGCTAAAGCAGAAGCGAAAGCTATGAAAGCCAAAGTATTAGAAGAGAAAAAAGCTTTGCGTGAAGCTGAAAAGAAGGCTAAGGCTAAGCCTACTGTAAATGAAACAAGTTCAGCAGTAAAATAATAAATATCAATATTTATTAAAATTTTGAGATAAATTTAACCACAAAAAACATTGCTGTATTTTGTGGTTATCTCACTAATCAAAAAATAATCAAATCACTCAAATCACTCAAATCAATTATTGTAAGGATTAGTGATTTTAAGTTCAGCTAATAGTTTAGCTTCTAGCGTCTCCATTGTTTTTGCTTCAGCATCTGTTTCATGGTCAAAGCCTAGTGCGTGTAAAACACCATGAATAATCAGGTGTGCCGCATGGTGTCTGACAGTTTTAATCTGTGCTTTTGCTTCTGTGACTATGACTGGCCAACATAAAACAATATCAGCACTCATACTATTGGTTTGATTAGAGTTATTATCCAATCCGTAAAAAAATGTCAATACATTAGTAGGATAGTCTTTATCACTACCATCTTTTAGTAGGCCGCGATACTGACGATTGAGTTCACGGCCTTCTGCTTCGTCTACCCATCTTAAAGTGAGTAATACATCAGTGATTTGATTTTCATCAACTCTAAGTGCTTTAAGAACCCAACGCCGAACTGTGCTTAAAGGTAAGAGTTTTTTTAGTTCATGTGTATCAGTATCCGATAATATGATCTGTTGAGATAAACGTAAGTTCATAGATGTTTACTTAGATTTATCATCATTTTTAGCATCATTTTTTTTCTCTTCAGCAACTGTAGCAACAGGCTTTCCCAATATTAGGTTCATTGCTTGCTGTAACTGATAATCCTTTTCAATGTTTCCAAAGTCAGGTGGTTTACGGCTATCAGCACGGATTTTTTCTAAACGTTTAAGTTTTTCTTCAGCAGCTTTATTTTTTTCTTCAGCTGTTTTAGTATCAATGGGTTTATTCGTAGAGTCTAATGCACCGTCATAGTCATCTTCACGGTTAATAAACTCAGCTAACGGATTGCCTTCAGCGGTTTCATCAACATTGTAATCAGGCGTAATTCCTTTAGCCTGAATTGAAATATCTTTAGGCGTGTAATACCGTTGCATAGTCAATTTGATACTAGCACCATCGGGTAGTGAGATGGCACTTTGCACAGAGCCTTTGCCAAAAGTACGTGTCCCTAATATTTTAGCACGGTTATAATCCTTGAATGCACCTGCGACAATCTCGCTTGCACTGGCTGTACCTTGATTAGTCAGTATAGTTAAAGGTACATTTTTCGCCCATTTAGGTAAATTTTTAAGTGGGTCAATCAGTTGTTGAGCAGTATGGTCAATCAGTTGATAGTCTTCTAACCGCGTAAGGTATTGCTTATTATTATCTGCAATTCGACCACGAACAGAAACAACCAAGACATTTTCAGGTAAAAACGCCGCCGCAACGCCAATAGCATTAAACAGTAATCCGCCGCCGTTATTACGTAAATCTAACACTAAGTGTTTAGGTGTTTGAGCAGGTACTATTTGTTGTTTTAATTGAGTATCTAACTTAATTAATTCTTCTACTAGTTCTAGGGTAGTACGTTCTTGAATAAAGCCATTAACTTTAACATATAAAACGTTGTCGTTCAAAAGTTTGCTACGAATATTGGCCATTTTGATAGTTTCACGTATCAAAGTAATGACCATTGGTAATGGGTCACCTTTTCGGCTAACCGTAATAGTTACTTTAGTACTTATTTCACCGCGTAGCAGTTTGACTGCTTGCGTTGTATTCATATTTTTTGTAGTTTTGTCTTCAATTTTGACGATTAAGTCACCTGATTTAATGCCTGCTCTTTCAGCAGGCCCACCTTCAATGGGCGACTGTACTTTAATATAACCGTCTTCGGTGTCAATTTGCATTCCCACACCTACAAAGCTGCCTTTTAAATCCTCTTCAAAAGATTTAGTCTCTTGTTTATCCATATAAGCAGAGTGTGGGTCTAATTTAGACAACATACCTTGAATAGCATCAGCGACTAGTTTTTTATCTTCAACAGGCTCAACATAAAAACGCTTAACTGCACCATATACACGGCTAAAAGCCGCAAATTCTTCAGCAGGAAATTTACCGTCATCACCCATAAACGAATAAGCAGCAACACCTACAGTGAGCATTACACCACTGACAGCACCTGTACCCACTAAAAGTATATTTTTAAGCCAAGGTTTAGAGTGTTTTTTAAGCGGTACACTTGGAATTAATATTGAGTTTGGTGTTGTCATAGTAAAGGTTGTTAAATATATTAATAAGTATATTGTTAAGTATATTGTTAAGTATATTGTTTATTCAGTTGTTAATTGTTCGCCAATCGCAATATTATTTTCTTCAAACCAGCCCTTATTAATTTCTAAAGCATACTTTACAGCTTGCTTTGAACAATGTTGTTCCTCGCTAAAAGGTTCCATATCTTTATGGTCTATTAAAACACCTTGTTCATCTAAAAACCCAACACTAAGTGCTAGAGGCGTGTCTTTCATCCAAAAACAAATAGGAATGGGGTTTTTAAAAAAAAATAGCATTCCTGTGTCTTTCGGTAAACTAGTAGCTCCCATTAAACCAAATATTTGTCGCACAAGTGTATCCGCAACATAAACTTCAATTAATTTATTGCCTAGTCTAACTTTAGCTGTTTCAAAAGTCGGGGGGTTTTTTAAAAGTACTTTGTATATATCATCCATAATTACTTTAGCCTTAGCAGTATTGGTTGATGTATCAGCCGTTTTTACTTTTGGAGTTTGCGCATAAACTGTTGTCACTGATGTTATTGACAAAATCAGTAGCGTGAGTGTTTTTAAACAGTAGAGTGAGAGTGATTTCATAGGGTTCTCATAAAAGTATTGATAAGGGAGCTTAAGGTATTCATTTTAAATAGTCACTTAAAATAACCATTTAAAATAGTATCACTTTAACTTAAATTAAGTTGATAAATAAATAAGTAAGTATTAGATATACTTTAACTTTAACTTTAACTTTAGTT
>JBDLSY010000097.1:0-3655 GCA_039805985.1 Pseudomonadota bacterium
GTGGTAAATGGACACGCTGTTGGTCCGACTCTTTGTGCAGGGTCAAATGAACACGTGTTGCAGTGATTACTCATACGCTGAATATATTTACCACTGGCAATATACGGTTTACTGGCCATAATACCGCCATCAGCAAACTGACTCATTCCCAGAGTATTTGGTAGCTCTACCCACTCTACCGCATCAACATAAACCGCTAAATACCAAGCATGGACTTGTTTTGGGTGTACGCCTAAAAGCAAAGCATATAAACCTGTGACCATCAACCGTTGAATATGGTGTGCATAACCGTGTTTAAGTGTTTGCTTAATTGCTTCACTTAAACAGTTCATGGGTGTATCACCTGTCCAATAAAAACTGGGTAAAGCCGCTTGAGCATTTTGCGTATTTAATTCTAAATATTCGGGCATTTTTGTCCAATAAATACCGCGTACGTATTCACGCCATCCTAATATTTGCCGTACAAAGCCTTCAACGGCTTCAATCGGTGCATCACCACGGTGGTAAGCGGCTTCAGCCGCCGCTAATACCTCGCGTGGGTTGAGCAGTTTAAGGTTGAGTGCCGATGATAAATGAGAATGGTATAACCATGCTTCACCCGCCCACATCGCATCTTCATATTGACCAAATAAAGGTAAACGTTCATTGATAAAAGCCTGTAATGCAAGCAGTACTTGCGTTCTTGTTACAGGCCAACCAAAACCTTCTACTGTATCGGATACGCTACCGGGGTGGTGTGCTAATAGACTATTAACCATTTTAATGACTGATTGTGTTATTTCATCAGGGGCAAAGCGGCTAGGCTTAGGTAAGTGGCTAGGGCCTAATTTACCAAATGACTCTCGATTATCCGCATCAAAATTCCATTGTCCGCCAGTAGGTTTATAAACGCCTTTATCTTCAGTCATCAAAATACCTGTTGTTTGACGTAACTCGCGGTAAAAATACTCTAAGCGTAACTGCTTGCGTCCTTGTGCGTGGGTAGAAAATTGTCTAATGGTCGTAAAAAAGTGCTTATCATCTTGTATTTCAAGTACTAAATTTAATGTTGATGCTTGCTGACGTAAAGTGTGTAGTACACGCCAATCACCTGGGGCAGTGATGATTAATTTACTGGGCTGATGATGGCTAACGGCACGGGCTAACTCACCCGCTAAACTGTGTGTATTGGCAACATCATCTAGCTGCGTATAATGAATTTGCCAGTTCATTTGTGTGCGTAAGTGTGCGGCAAAATGACGCATAGCACTTAAGAAAACGGTAGTGCGTTGCTTAGATGACCACACATGGGTTGATTCTTCCAATACTTCTGCCATAAAAATGACATCTTGTAATGGATCAAAAGTATCAAACACACTGGCGAATTCGTCTAGTTGGTCGCCCAACACAATGATTAAATGTCTAATTTTAGTGGTCATAATGATTTTGTCCATACTATGGCAGGTGCAACACCATACTGCTCTAAATGTAATAAACTACTGGCCATAATATCAATACGCCCCATAGTGACTCGTCCAGTCGCCAAAAAATACTGGCTTTTAATATCAAATTGTTGTGTTAATAAAGAAATGAGTACATCATTTGAAATACCTAAACTATTTTGAATATTGTTGATATCTTTAATATAAGATACCGCTTTTCTAGCCGTTAATAAGCGTTGTGCTTCAGTTTGCCCAATATATGGGTGTGCTGCTAATACGGCTATATCAACCGTATTAATATTGATTTTAGTCAGCGTTAATTCTTCATCACTTAACCACACTAACCGTGTGTCCAAGCACGTTTCAATTAAAGAAGAAACACTAAACGGTAAGGTATCTAATGCTAAAACAGACTTCTTTTTAAACAACATCTGTTCAGAGTTAATAATACGGGCATCATATTGAATAGCTGCATACCAAGCCTCAATTTGAGCAGGCAATAAACCACAGCCTTGCATAATACGTTTGCCCCATTCAAGCTGTATTTTTTCATTGTGGTCAGCTAAATGCAATGGTACATTCATAGGGTTAGTTTTACTGGCAATCACTCGCCAATTATGCAAATTAAAACGCGATTGTGCGTCGATAATACGGCCTGAAAAATAGGCTTCTTGTGTACCAGAAATATCAGCGATTCGAGTTGATGCAATAGGCACTGCCCATGAATCGCCCAAGTGGAATGGACTGTCTGCGTGTTCAGCTAAAATCACTCTAGCCCAATGAGTCGCTGCACGTAGCAACCAGCGTGTTTGTGTTCCAGTGCGTTGCATCTCAACAATACGTAATTGAGAATCAAAACGTGCTAGCCAGCTGGCTGCTAAAATTGTAATCAGTGCAGCCAATAGCATGGCTGTGATTAATGCTGCACCACTTTGATTTTTTTTAAGCAATTTAGTGAATACACTCATTAACGGCCTATTAAAAAATACTTGTCTAATATTTTGCCTGAAATGCTTAAAGTCATACCTAAATCATTGTAGAGTTGTTCTATTAATCCAGATGATTGCTGATTTTTTGTATCATTAGAAAAATCTTGCCATTCTCTGACTACTGTATTATTTGTGCTACCTTCAGGCACTACAGTTTGTGATATCAACCAACTAAGCCTGTCTACATTGTGTAGCATAATAGCAGTTTGAATAGTATTAGGTAAGTCCTTATTTTTTAGAAGGCTTACAGTACGAATTAATTGGTGGTCATTTAAGAACCATTGCACGATCACTGCTTGATGATTCACTCTACGCTTAATTCTTAAAGCGATACCTGCATTAGGCTGAATGTCTTTAATGGCTGTTAATGTAGCGTCATTGGCTTGACGTAAATCAATGTCTAATTGTGTTAGAGTGCGGTCTATCGCTTGTGTATGTTGTTGTCGCTCATAAGCGTTTTGATGTAAGCGTAGCACACTGTCTAAACCACGGTAAGCTAGTAATGCAAAAATAGCCATAATGCCTAAAGCTAATAATAACTCAATTAATGTAAAGCCTTGTTGATAGCTTTTAATATTATTACATTTAATATATTTAATATATTTAATATATTTATATTGTTTATATTGTTTATATTGTTTGATACACTGGGGAGTGTATTCACATATCGGGTGGGTAAATAGACAATACATTTTAAAATACTTAGTGACCTAATAGTGCAATATACATAAAGTGCAACATACAAAACATTACTCTACTGACGACAAATCATTGTCTATCAATATCACTGTTGTTAAAAATGCTAGTCGTCCGTTTGTGCCTGTTTGTTCAACTGCATTGGTGGCATACACTGACAATTCAATGCGGCGAAACAATGGATTAAGTGTATTGCTCACTACTTGTTTAACAGTAAATTCTGTGTTCATTTGCTTGCATTGATGTTGTGTTTCACCTACTGGCGGTGCATACGACTCTAGTGAAACGCTTACCAAATGGTTATCAGCACACCATAAAGCCGCTTGTCGTGCTTCTAATGCAACAGAGCTATTCAACAACTGATTCGCTAAGGTGTATAACGCAATTAAACTCGTTGCAGCAATACCCAAGGCAACTAACACTTCTAACAAAGTAAAGCCATGGCTGTTGTCGTAATAATTGAATTGAATACGCCTCATTGAGTACGCCAGCCCTGTACTCCGTCCGTAGCAATACGTACTGTTGCTTCACCTTGCACTAAATAAATGT
>JBDLSY010000098.1:0-3924 GCA_039805985.1 Pseudomonadota bacterium
GGGCGGGGCAATGGATTTAGTCGCAGGCGTCAAGCGTGTAGTGGTGTTAATGGAACATACCGCTAAGGGTAATGTCCATAAATTACTCCCTAAATGTACCCTGCCTTTAACAGGTGTTGCCGTCGTTGATTTGATTATTACTAATTATGGCGTCATTGAAATCACTAAAACGGGGTTAAGTGTATTAGAATTAGCTCACGACATTACCCCTGAATATATGCAAGCTGCTACAGGCGTTGCTTTAACGTTTAAATGCTAAATTTAAAAAATCTTTGAGAAAAATAAGTTGTAAATTATAAGTTTGCTTCATATTTTTATATTAAATTGTGCTTATATGTTGTGCTTATGTTGTGTTAAATAGTTATCTCTGTATTTACTTTATTTTTATTTATGAAAATTGTTACGACTATTCAGGGTTTACGTGACCAATTACGCGGACAAACGCGCGTAGTATTTGTACCTACTATGGGTAATTTGCATGACGGTCATATATCATTGATGCGTCTCGCAGCACACCATGGCGACCCTGTTGTCGCCAGTATTTTTGTTAATCGCTTGCAGTTTGGCCCTAAAGAAGACTTTGCGACTTATCCAAGAACGTTTGATGACGATTGTGCTAAGCTTGAAGCGGCTGGCGTATATTGCGTCTTCGCACCCGAAGAATCTGAATTTTATCCAGAACCTCAAAACTATACAGTATCACCTTCAGCAGAATTATCTGATATTCTAGAGGGCGAGTTTAGACCTGGATTTTTTATGGGTGTTGCGACAGTCGTTTTAAAACTTTTTGCGTGCGTACAACCTGCAGTCGCTATATTTGGTAAAAAAGATTACCAGCAACTCATGATTATTCGCAGAATGTGCCAACAATTTTCTTTACCCATTAAAATTGTTGCTGCTGATACGATTCGGGCTAGCGACGGTTTAGCCTTGTCCTCTCGCAATGCTTATTTAAACGCTGAACATCGGCTTAAAGCACCTTTTTTGCAGATTATATTACAGACTATGCGTAATAAAATATTGGCTGGAAATAATCATTTTACTGATTTAGAATCAACAGCGATAAGCCATTTAAAATCACAAGGTTGGCAACCCGATTATGTTAGCGTGCGTACCCGTAATCAATTGTCAATTCCGACCGAGGCAGATATTTTATCTCAAAAGCCATTAGTCATTTTAGCAGCAGCTAAATTAGGTCAAACACGTTTAATTGATAATTTAGAGGTTTAATATGAGTGAACTATTGAGTGCCATAATTATGGGTATTGTAGAAGGCTTAACAGAGTTTCTACCAGTTTCGTCAACAGGTCACTTGATTTTAACGGGCCACTTATTGGCTATGGATATGGCTTCTGACCGTATTCAAGTATTTACTATTGCCGTACAGACGGGTGCAATTTTGGCTTTGTGCTTATATTATTGGCAGAAAATTTGGTTGATTATTAAAGGCTTACCCAAAGATCCTGCCTCACAACGCTTCGCAATGAACGTAGTCATTGCTTGTATCCCCGCTATTGTAATGGGCTTGTTATTTCAAAAAACCATTAAAACTGTGTTGTTTAATGCCCCTGTAGTCGCGACTACTTTTATTGTCGGCGGCTTGATTATTTTGTGGGCAGAACGCCGTCAAAGCATTACTCGTGTACATAATACTGAAGATTTAACTGTGTTAGATGCCGTTAAAGTTGGGCTTGTACAATGTTTATCACTGATACCAGGCACGAGCCGATCTGGCTCAACTATTATTGGTGGTATGTTGCTAGGTTTAAAACGTCAGGTTGCAACAGAATTTAGCTTTTTTCTAGCTATTCCTTTACTATTAGGTGCTGCGTTATACGATTTTTATAAGCATTATGCAATATTTAATGTATCTGACGTCCCTTTATTTTTAGCGGGAATTATTGCTTCATTTATAACGGCTTTATTGGTTATTCGCTGGCTATTACGCTATGTAGCCAACCATACATTTGTAGTATTTGCCTACTATCGTATTGCTTTTGGATTACTGGTACTAATAACAGCAAAAATGGATTGGATTGTTTGGAAAGCTTAATTTTCATCTGTATTTACTTTATAGCTACTGAAGTCGCTACATAGTAAATCAATAAATACTGCTACAATAGTTTTATCTAGGTGCTTGGCTAAAATTAGCCAGTTAAACGGGAAACACATACGTGTGCTGCCCCCGCAACGGTAACCGTGTAAACACATTACAGTATGCCACTGATTTGCCACGCAAGTTGGGAAGGTTTAATGTGTGTTGATGTATCAACAGCACGGTAGCCCGGATACCGGCCTAAATTTACGGGATACCGTAATTGTCGTGCAGTTTATTTAATATAAAACTGTTTTTCTTACGCTCGGGGTGTGGCGTAATCACTCATTGTTTGAAAGTTTTATCCATGCAACCTTGTTCTAAATTTAAGTATTCAGCCTTAACTGTCGCTGTGTGCAGTAGCTATGCCACAATAATTAACGCACAGATAATTGATAATTCAATAGTAAATTCACAATTACCAACTATTGTTGTAACTGCCAGCCGCTTGCCACAAACTGTAGCCAATAGTATTGCTAATACCAGTGTTATTACCCGTAAAGACATTGAGCGTAGTGGTGCAGTTGATTTACCCACTTTACTACTCACACAAGCGGGTATTGAGTTTGGTCGTAACGGTGGTGTTGGGCAAACATCCAGTATTTTTATGCGGGGTATGCCATCACGTAACACCTTGGTGTTAATAGATGGGGTGGCCATTAATACTCAAAATGATGGCGCGCCTAATTTAAATGTAGTAGATTTAGAATTAATTGAACGCATTGAAATTGTACGCGGCAATGTCAGTGCTGCGTATGGCTCTAATGCTTCGGGTGGTGTTATTCAAATATTTACCAAACAAGCTCATTTAAACAATAATGGCAATATATCAGGCAATGTAACTGTAGTAACAGGTACGCCCAAGCAAGGTAAATTCGCAGCTAATCTCAATACAGGTACGGTTAATACGGGCATATCAGTCGGTGTGAGTCGTAGCTCAATTGACAATGACAGTGCGCAACGGGTTGATCAAAACAAAAGAGCCAATCCAGATTTAGACGGTTCAGCACAAACGACCGCCCGTTTAGCCATTAACCACCGCGTTTCAGACCAACTACGTTTAGGTGTGCAAGCTTTTAGCACTAAGAAAAATACGCAATATGATAGTTCGCCAACTAAAGATGACCGTTCACATACCCGTTTTAGCCACTTAAATAGTTCGATTGATTGGGCAATAACTCCACATCAATTACTTCAGATTAAAGTAGGTGAACAACGTGAAAATATAGTAGATACAAAAGACCAAATATCAACTAGTAACAGCCAAAATCGCCGCCAAATCGCTACTGTGCAAAACACATGGTCAATGGGTAAAAAAGGCAGTGTTTTACTAGGTGTTGAACAGGAATCAGCTCGCTTTGCCAGTGAATCCTTTGGAGCTTATGGTTCAAAAACAGCTTTAGTAGAACGCAATTTAAATGCTCTATTAGTGGGCTGGCAAGACAAAAAAAATCGTTTTGGGTGGAGTGCCAACCTACGTCGCGACAGTGGTGCTGGGCATCAAGTCAATACCTATGCGGTGGGTGTTAGTTATGACATTACTCCAGAACTGTCGGTACGTGCCAGCCAAGCAACCGCGTTTAATCGCCCTACTTTAGGACAAATTTATCAACCTGTTTATGGTAATTTGCTATTAGTGCCTGAAGAGTCACGCAATAAAGAACTCGGTGTACAGTGGCAAAGAAGCAAAAATCTACTGCGTCTAACTGCATTTCGTGCCAAAACTGACAACCAATTTGGGTTTAATCCACTCACTTATCAAACTATTAATATTGATAAAACCAGCAATCAAGGGCTAGAATTGTTAGCAGAAACACCTATGCCTTGGA
>JBDLSY010000099.1:0-4222 GCA_039805985.1 Pseudomonadota bacterium
TAAATATATTAGCGTTTTTAATACGGCGAAAATCAATAAACTACCTGATAGTTTAGACAAAAATATACCCTTTACCTTGCAATGGCAGTGGAATAAAGCAACTAAACACAAACAAGCTATACACCGTATTATGGCAAAAATGCCGAGATTAAGCCTAGCACCTTGGCTTAATCAAGTTAAAACTATGCCATTATCTGCCTCTTTAATAGCCGCATTAAGCACTGCACAACCGCAAGCCATATTAAAAAATATTACTATTGACTCCACTTTTGATACAAAAAAAATAACGAATTTAAATGCTAATACTTTGATTAATAATGCTACTGTTAATGCTTTTAATTGGCAATCACACTCAAACAAGGACAGTTTAAATATTCCGAGAGTACAAGGAATGAGTGGGCAATTAAATATACATTACACACACCACAATACGCCTCAAACCACCATAGGTATTAAGCTTAACTCACACTATCCGACCGTCGTATTACCAAAATCAATAGTTGAACCCACTATTGCACTACAGGCACTCAAGGGAGATATTGAGCTTAAAATTGACCCTAAAGCTATTGATGTGGCACTAAAAAATATACAGTTTAATAACAGTGATGCTGAAGGGATAGTAAACGGTAGTTATCATTATGATTTAAATACTTCTAAACTTAAACCTGTTAAAACGGCTCAAATTATCCAGAAAAATTCAATAAACTCAATAAATTCAATAAATTCAGTAGGTATACTTAATCTACAAGGCCGTTTTGAACGCGTTAATATTGCAAATATATACCGCTACCTACCATTAACTTTATCAGAATCAGCACGTAATTGGCTAAAACATACTTTAGTTAAGGGACAAATGAATCAAGTCAATTGGTCTATAAAAGGTGATTTGTCACGTTTTCCTTTTGTAGCAGATTCAAACTCTATGTACGGTTTTAAACCTAGTTTGTCTAATAATATAAATACAAAAAATATACAACATACAGAGCATTTTAAGTTACAAGGTATCCTTACTGACGGAACGTTAAACTTTAATCCTGTTGTGACAGCCCCGCCATTAACACAATTAACTTGGCCTTTGATTCGGTCTGTTACAGGCAATATTATGTTGCAGGGCAATTCGCTGGCTTTAAGCGACATTAAAGGCAATATTAATACAGATAACCTTATTAATATAGATAGCAATATTAATACAGTTAATATAGATAAACTTATTAAATCAAGTCTCTCAAATACCAGTACTGATATTACAACACCTGCAACTGAACCCTTAAAAACAACATCTGATTTTATGGTTCAAGTACCACGTTTAACGATTAATAATTTAAATGCCCCCGTCATAGTAGCCGATATTAAAACCCAAGCAGCCACACAAAATATATTAGCTTTAATCCGTAATACGCCGTTGTCTACTCATTTAAGCGAACCATTTAATACCCTTAAAACTCAAGGTATTGCCGAGATAGACGCACACTTAAACTTAGATATTACTAAGCCTGAAGCATTCAGCACACAAGGAACAGCTACGCTTAAAGAAGCTACTTTAAGTTTAAGTAAAGATTTACCTGCCATTGAACAGCTTAATGCAACCGTTAAATTTAAAGAAACTGGTTTTACTGTAGAAGCAGCCCGTGCTAATTGGTTAGGCGGTGATGTGACACTAACGGGTGGATTTGATACACAAGATGCTCAAAAGACAGTTCACTTGAAAGGGCAGGCATACTTAGAAAAAATTAAGCAGTACTCCACTAATCCTATGGCACAAGCATTGCTACAACGTGCTGAAGGTGACTTAGAATATAACTTAGTGTTAAACACCAACGAACAAGGTGTAAGCTGGGCAGTGAAAGCCGATTTAACCCATACTAAATTAAATTGGCCTGGATTTTTAGACAAGGCCGTAGGTATTCCCCTGCCTTTTTCATTGATACGCATACCGATTCAACGCAATAAAAGCCTAAATAATATGCCCAGTATTATTGACCATGACAAATGGGAAGTGTCCCTAGGCCAAACTGTTTTAGGTCCTTTTCAGGGCGTAGTTGAGCGGCAGTTACAAGATAAGACTTGGGTTATAGAACGGGGTGCAGTTGCGTTAGGTGATGACGCAGTATTAAATACGCCAGATACAGGTTTAGGCGTTCATATTATAGGCAAATCAGTTAATCTTGACCATATTCAAACTGAATTAACGGCCTTACCTTGGAAAACGCTGCCTATTGATGACGCGCCTCAAGTATCCACAATACCCTCAAAACCACCTGCATGGATGCCCAGTACGATAGCAGTTCAAGTCGATGATTTAACCTTTGGACACCGAACTTATCATAATATTGTTTCTGGTGCTTCACGCAATGGTATTTACGGTGAAAATTGGAATGGTAATTTAGTCGCACAAGGAATTAATGGTTACTTTTCTTGGAAAGACCCCCATTTGTCTAAAGATTTAGGAGGAGGGCAATTACAACTTAAATTGACTGAATTAACCATTCCGCCGTCAGAGCTTGAGGACAGTAAGCAATCTTTATTAAATATATTGCCCAATCAAGTACCTAGTGTTGAACTAAATATTGATAAACTTACCTTAGGCACTCACTTTTTAGGCAATATTTCTTTGCAAGCACGTAATACCACCCGCCCAACAATCACTCAAAAAGTAGATATAAGCGATACAAACACATTAATAACTGATGAGCGTGGTTGGGATATTCAGTCACTCACTATTCAGCGTCCTCATTTTGATATGCAAGCCAAAGGAGCGTGGCAGTACAATATACAATACCCTCAAGGACAAGTTAATTTAAACTTCAAGTTAACAACGGATAGCTTGGGCAATGTCCTAAATGATTTTAAATATGATCCCATTATTGCAGCGGCAGCGGGTGAAGTTACAGGCGATATTGTATGGCAAGGCACGCCTTTTGGTGTTAATATTGCTAGCTTATCAGGCAATGTGGCTGGACAATTTAAAGAAGGCCGTTTTTTAAAAGCAGACCCAGGTGTTGGGCGTTTAGTCGGACTGTTTTCATTGCAAAACTTACCGCGTCGCTTAAGTTTAAACTTTAACGACACTTTTGGTGAAGGCTTTGCATTTGATAAAATCAATATGAAAGCCAGTATCAATCAAGGGCAACTAAATATAGATTCGTTTTTAATGCGTAGCTCACTGGCTAAAATCACGGCGACAGGTAAAGTATCATTAACAGACGAAAAGCAAGCCTTACGCTTTACAGTTAAGCCTGAAATTAATGCGGGCAGCGCTTCTTTATTGTATATGGCAATTAACCCTGTCATTGGATTAAGTACTTTGGCGGCACAATGGCTTTTTAGAGAACCGCTAACTGATTCTTTAACTACTTTTTATGACGTTACGGGTTCATGGGCTGCACCTGAGGTTAATTCGGTTAAACGAAAAACAGCGTTACCCTACAGAGAAAATGTTATATTGAATTAATTTTTTATATTTTTTTATATTTTTTAAATTACTTTATTACTTGTACTTTATTACTGGTTACTTTATTAGTTATTGCTTTTTCATTTTTTATTTTTTATTTTTTATTTTTTTATAGGTATTTTTTATGGTTTCAACTGTCATAAAATCACAATCTGTAGTAGTCGTTGATTATGGTTCAGGTAATTTACGCAGTGTCGCACAAGCCTTAAAAGCGGTGGCGGACTCGCACACCACGATTACTATTTCTAATAACCCAGCTGTTATTAAGGCCGCTCACCGCGTAGTATTGCCTGGGCAAGGGGCTATGCCCGATTGTATGCGGCATTTGCATACCAGTGGTTTATTAGAAGCCGTAGTTGATGCGGCAAACAATAAGCCTTTAATGGGTATTTGTGTAGGACAACAAATGTTGTTAGATAGCAGTACCGAATCTAACATGCCGCACACTTTAACACCTGCTTTAGGTTTAATTGCAGGACAAGTGATACGTTTTGCATCTAATTTGATTGATACTCACGGTAATCGTTTAAAAGTGCCGCACATGGGCTGGAATCAAGTTTTTCATAGTATAAGTAATAACGCACCACACGCCATATTTTCAGGGATTCCCAGTGGGGAACGGTTTTATTTTGTCCATAGCTATTATGCTCAACCCACTGATAAGGCTCATAATTTAGCCACAACCGATTATGGTATAACACCTTGTGTCGTGGTCGGACGTGATAATTTAATTGGCTTGCAATTTCACCCAGAAAAAAGTTCTACAGCGGG
>JBDLSY010000100.1:0-8204 GCA_039805985.1 Pseudomonadota bacterium
CTTCGCATTCTTTTACAATTTTCTCTTGAATATCCAAAGGCGGCAGGGGGATTTTAATATTTAATAAATCATTTTTTGATAAATTTGATTGAACATTCCCATAGCCATAGCTTTTTAGAATTTCTCTAACCAAATTTGATTTTAATATTTCGTTTAAAAATAGCGGAACTAACTTACTTAAATCATAGTTAAAAAATTTACCTACACGCTGATTAAGTAACAAGTTATATCCTGTTGTTTTAATTACAGTAGGTATTGCTAATAACTTTAAGTCTTTGTTCATATCAGTCATCGCAATAACGACATCATTATTTTTTAAAATAAAATCCTTATATTTTTCAATAAAACCATCAGGTAAAAAAGTCTTCTTATGCTCTAAATCTAATATTCCACCTAGCCGTATATTTGCTTGTCTAAAGTTTAAAGTATTAGATTCATCAATATAATCATCGCTTTTAAAGGCAAAACCATTTAATAAATCCACCACGTCACCCAACCTGACCAACTCCCACTTAGTCTCAATCGTGATATTTTCTTTCGGTGTGAGTGAAATTGCTTTATTAAACGTAGCCCTTGAAAAATCAAGCATATTCACCAATGGAACATACTCACAGAATTCGCTTAACTCGGTTGGAATAGCTACTTTTTCACTTAAAAAATTAGCCTGAATTAAATAATTAATTTTGCTTCTATCTAATTTATTTTTCGGGTTGTATAACGGCGTATTGATATTGCTTAAATTCTTTTTTTGTTCAAAAATTAAAGTATCTATTTCATCATCAACGTCATCTATGCCATTAATTGGGCTGACTGCTTGGCTATTATTTGAAAGGTATTGAATGCCTTCATTGCCTTTGCGGTTGCTCCATTCATAGCCTAAAAATTGTTTTTGTTTTTTGGTATCGCTGGGGGCTTTACAGACCAATACAGGCACTTGATTAGTCTGTGCCAAAATAAAATATAAAATCTTTTCTTGTTCTGTGACTGTGATAAATTGTAGTAATTTTTTCTGTGTTTCTTGTTGTTTATCTTCTTCTGTAAAAGCAGTATTTATTTTTTTCTTTTGAATATTTTTATACTCTGTGCTTTTTTCAAAAACTTTTTTATACTCTACAAAAATTTCATTGTGCATTAATTCATCAGTTAATTGATAACGCATAAATGATTGGTATACATCAAATGCAATATTAATGTGCTGACAATATTTTTTCAATAAACCCATATCTTCAAAATCATCATCGGGTTTATTATTGGTTTGGGTGTAATTTACCTCTTCAAACCACGATAAAACGCGGTCTTGATAATGTTCAAAATCATAAGGATTGGCTTGACGTTTTTTTAAATAAACAACGACTGTATTAGTACCTGTTTTACCAAAAGTGGCTGATGGCAATTCCACAATTGCAATGATATAAAAATATTTAATAAAAATTTCACGGGCTTTAATGTACAAACTATCATTTGATAAAATACTAGAGGGCAATACCAGTGCGGCAATGCCCCCACTTTTTAATAGTTTTTGCGTGAGTTCAATAAAAAAACATTCAATATTTTTATTTTTTGGAATGTCATTGACTTCATTAAATAGCTCATAGCGAATTTGGTCTTGTTTGTCCAAAGTACTTAAAAAACCTGATACGCTATAGGGCGGATTTGCTACTAAAATATCGTAACTGTTTTCTTTGATTTCAGGATTTTTTGCCAGTGCATCGGTATAAAAAATTTGTGTTTCATTCTGCCCATACATAAAGGCGGAGACTTTAGCCACTTTAGACAAGCGGTATTCTTTTTCGACACCATGAATATTTTTATAAAAATCTTTTAATTGGTGTTTATCTTTGACTGTTTTTGCAATTTCTTTGGCAATTTCAGTTAAAAAATGCCCGCTGCCACAGGCATAATCCATCACTTTAACGGGCGTTGTACTGGCTTTAATGTACTGCTCTATTGGCAGACTGTTCATAATAAATTTAACAATAGGCATCGGTGTAAAAAACTGCCCTTCCGATTGTTTGACACCACTGTCTAAAAAACCTTCAAACAAATCGCCTAAAAATTGATTTTCATTGTTATCACCTGTTAAACGAATGTCTTTTAACATATTGACCATTTTTAACAACACTTGGCTGTTTTGATAAAACAATTTTTCATTATGCACGTTAATAAAAGCAAAATCATTGTTAGAAAAAAACTTTAATTCTTTAATGTATTGATTAATAATGTTTTTAGTACTTGCTCGTTTGTAATGGCGAAAAGCTTTATCAATGGCCTCATTTTCAATATAAGTCACTTCTTCATTTAAAAACTGTTTCATACCTTCTTGATACAATTTTTGTAATCTATCTTGCAAGGCAAAGTGATTATCCTGCCCGATACCTTTCCATACAAACTGTAAATTATTGGGGTTGGTTTGTTCATCAACAATTTTGCATAAAAATAAATTGACTAATTTATCAAACGCATTTTCACGCCCACTCACATTGTGCTGGCGTAAAATAGTGGCAAATTCATGGTATTTTTTACCCACATTGCCATCAACTGTTTGTAAATCAAATACTGTTTGATTGGATTTGCCAATGGCGTAACTGCTGACTGAATCTTCAAAAATACCTGATGTTGCATATTCTAGTTGATAGGTATTTTTCCAAACATCGTAGCGTTCAATAAAATTGTTGGCTTTTTTAAATGATTTTAATTGTGGGTTTTCTTGCAAAAAAATACCGTTATCCTGATGCGAAATAAGCATTTGTTGCGTAATAATTTGGTTATTTTCTACATCATAATCACAGGCATACAGAGCTACAAATTCCGTAGCTTTTTCTTGTTCAATATAACTAAACAATTGCCCGCCATAGCTTAAGGTGTCATTTTTAGCTTTTTCAAATTCGCTGCCATACGTTTTACATTCAATCAATAAATAACTTTTATTGTCATGATTTTTAATCCAAATATCGGCTCGTCCACCACTGGCACCGTGTCCTAATTGCCATTTAGGTTCTAATTCAATGTGTTCAGGTAAATAGCCTTTTTCAAATAAACGGTGTATACATTCAAAGACTACAAAGTTTTCATTAGATTTAAAATTACAAGTAAATTCTCCATTGACTTTAAACCCTTTATCGGTGGGATAAATTAATTTTTCAGACTTAAAATCAACTTTTAAATAAGCATTTGGATTGTTATTAAAGTTTTTTGTAAAAACGTAATCACTCTCAACACTCTCAATAAAATTGAGTTTTAATAGCAGTAATTTAAAGGTATCTAAAATCATCATAAGTCATCGTAAATATTATAAACTTCTATTTATAAATTTCTATTTTTTGCTAATACAGTACGGTTACCATTGTGTTCAGGGGCAGAAATCAAACCCGCATTTTCCATTGCATCAATCATTCTGGCCGCACGCTGATACCCCACACGCAATTGTCTTTGTACATTTGAGATACTGGCTTTTTTAGTGGTTAATACAATCTCTACGGCTTTGTCGTATAAAGCATCTTGCTCGGCATCACTATCACCCGATTCTACAGTATTTGTATCCTCTTCTTCTCCCTCTAAAATACCTTCTATATAATCAGGGGCACCTAATTCGCGTAGCATATTGGCTACACGCACGACCTCTTCATCACTCACAAAAGCACCATGAACGCGAACGGGAATACTGCCTTTAGGTAAATAAAGCATATCACCATTACCCAATAAAGCATCGGCTCCCATTTGGTCTAAGATAATACGGCTATCTGTTTTACTAGAGACTTGAAAAGCGATTCTCGCTGGTACATTAGAACGAATGAGGCCTGTTAATACATCGGCACTAGGCCGCTGTGTGGCTAAAATTAAATGTATACCACAAGCTCGCGATTTTTGGGCTAAACGGGCTAACGGCTCTTCAATTTTTTTACCGACTACCATCAACAAATCAGCCAATTCATCAACAACCAACACAATATGCGTAAAATGTTTTAAAGGCTCGGGGTCTTCTGGCGTTAAGCTAAATGGGTTAAAAATAAATTCACCTGATGCACGTGCTACTGCGATTTTTTCATTAAAACCTGCGATACCACGCACGCCTAATCGGCTCATTAATTTGTAGCGACGCTCCATTTCAGCCACACACCAATTAACCGCATGGCTTGCTTGCTTCATATCCGTCACAACGGGGGCTAACAAATGTGGAATACCTTCGTAAACCGACAATTCAAGCATTTTTGGGTCAATTAAAATTAACCGTACTTGTTGAGCTGTGGTTTTGTACAACAGACTTAAAATCATGGCATTAATACCCACTGATTTACCAGAACCCGTTGTCCCTGCCACTAACAAATGGGGCATTTTTGCTAAATCCATCACCACAGGCTCACCCGTAATGTCTTTACCTAAAGCCATTGTTAAAGGTGCAGTACTGGTTACATACTCAGCAGACCCTAAAATTTCTGATAAGCGTACAGTTTGACGTTTAGGATTAGGCAACTCTAAACCCATCGTAGTTTTACCTGGAATAGTTTCAACAACACGAATGCTAGTCAATGACAAAGACCGTGCCAAGTCACGTGCCAACACTACAATTTGACTGCCTTTTACACCTTCAGCAGGTTCTACTTCATAGCGCGTAATAACAGGGCCTGGTTGGGCAGCGACTACTTTTACAATAACGTTGTAATCACGTAATTTTTTCTCAATTAACCGACAAGTATATTCTAAAGTTTCACGCGATATAAATTCAGTCACCACATCAGGCTTATCCAGCAAAGTTAATGAGGGTAATAAATGATTAGACGCTATCTCTAGTGGGTCGGGGTCAATCTGGTTTACTTTTACGGCATCATTAACCACTGTAAAGGTATTGATTGTCGCAACAGAACGAATAGTTTCATCTTCTTTGCGACGAGAAAGGCTATCGGGTAATACCGTTATAACGGGTGGCTTAATGATTACAGGTACTGGCGGTATAGACACTGCTTTTGTGGGGATATGAACAGGAATAACAGCGGGTGCGGTATTATTAATCTGTATTTGCGTTGGCAAAAAAGTTTCATTAAATTTAGCAATTTCGGCGTTACGTTGCTGCTCTAATACTTGCCCCAATACTACATTGTGTTTAGTATCTTGCTTATCGGCTTGACTAGATTGAAATTCGTCCCACAATGCACCGACTTGATCAACTATAGCTAACCAACTCGTTCCTAATGTAGCGGCGGCTAAAATCAACCAAAGCATAGCACATAGCATCACCGACCAACGCTCTGTTGTCAATTCTTGTATGACAGCCCCCAAGCTTAGGCCTACGATACCACCTGCCCCCATCGGTAAAACAAGCTCCGTTTTATTTAAACGCAATGCTTCTAAAGTACAACTTACCAGTAACCACAGTATTAAAAATCCAGCACTGCGTCCCCATTTTATAAAATTGGACTGTTTAAATGCAACTAATTTATCTTTAGGTATATTATTTGACTTAGATATATTATTTATATTGTTTATATTGTTTATATTGTTTATAGTATTTTTTATATAGGTATTATATTTGAACAAAAATAGTTTAACCGCCCAAAACAGTATCATTGATAGCAAAATCCAAACAGAACGGCCTAATATATACAATAGAATATCGGCAAACCAAGCACCTGGTTTAGATAAATAGTTATAGTAACCGCTGGTTTTACCAATACTAGACCAGCCTGCATCAGCGGGGTGATAACTTATCAAAGCAAGCATCAACAATAATACGGTTAATATGGTTAAAGCACTGGGTAACAATTTTCGAAAGATACTTATTTTATCTTGTAAACGAACTTCTAAACTATTTTTACCACTATGGATACTGCTCATAACCAACCTTATTGCTCGTTAAATATACCCGTTGATAAATAGCGGTCACCACGGTCACATACAATAAAAGCAATAGTCGCGTTTTTTACTGTATCGGCAACACGCAATGCAACACACAACGCACCTGCCGCAGATACCCCACAAAAGATTCCTTCTTCTGTAGCCAGTCGACGTGCCATTACTTCGGCATCACGCTGATGAATATAATATAAATTATCGACTACTTTAGGTTGATAGATACTAGGCAAATACTCAGGATTCCATTTACGAATACCTGGAATACGGCTACCTTCTTCGGGCTGTACACCAATGATTTGAATATTTGAATTACATTGTTTTAAGTAAGTCCCTACCCCTGTAATAGTCCCTGTTGTTCCCATAGATGATACAAAATGGGTAATGCGTCCTTGCGTTTGCTGCCACAATTCAGGTCCCGTAGTGTGTAAATGTGCATTGGGATTATCAGCGTTAGAAAATTGGTCTAAAATTTTACCCAGTCCCTGTGCCTGCATCGCTTGAGCGACATCACGGGCATGCTCCATACCTCCCTTTACGGCAGGGGTTAGTACAACGCGAGCACCGTAAGCAGTCATCGCTGCACGGCGTTCAATACTTAAATCATCGGGCATTATCAATATTAATTTATAACCCCGAATAGCGGCTGCCATTGCCAATGCAATGCCCGTATTGCCACTAGTCGCTTCTATTAAAGTATCTCCCGGAGTAATTTCACCTCTGGCTTGTGCTTTAGCAATCATATTTAAAGCAGGACGGTCTTTAACGCTACCAGCAGGGTTATTGCCTTCTAATTTTGCTAAAATTATATTATTTTTTTGAATATTATTATCAGTATTAATACGTTGTAAACGTATCAATGGTGTATTACCGATAGTATCTTCAATAGTGGGATAATTCATAAGTAATGTTTTATTTTTATAATATAACTATATAATTACAGTATAGTATTATATATACTATATTTGTTATATTTGTTATATTTGTTATATTTGTTATATTTGTTATATTGTTATATTATATTTTTGTATTTTTGTATTTTTGTATTTTTGTATTTTTGTATTTTTGTATTTTAATAATATTAAATTGTTATTTTTATACTTATAAAATTTTAAACTGCTTAACTGCTTCTAATAAAATATTAACTGCTGCAGGCGGCGTAAATTGATTAATACCGTGACCTAAGTTAAAAATATGTCCAGTACTATTGCCATTAACATTATGGTAGGCAGATAAGCTATTATAGAGATGATACTCTATTTCCTTACGACTACCCATTAATAAAAAGGGGTCTATATTTCCTTGTAAAGCGACTTTATTATTAGCTAAACGGCGTGCTTGACCTAAATTAACCGTCCAATCCAATCCAATACAGTCTGCCCCACAATTAATAATATCATTTAACCAAATACCGCCACCCTTTGTAAATACAGTAATAGGTATATCAGGAAAATGCTGTTTAATACTGGCTATTACACGATTCATACTGGCTAATGATATTTTTTGATAGATACCATCGGGTAAAATACCCCCCCAAGTATCAAATAACATCAAGGCTTGTGCACCCGATTTAACTTGCTCTAATAAATATTGTGCTACGGCAGTTTCATTAACCGTCATAATATGTTTTATTAAATCAGGACGTGAATAAAGCATTGTTTTAATCGTACGAAAATCTGCCGAGCCACCGCCTTCAACCATATAACAAGCCAAAGTCCACGGACTGCCACTAAAACCAATTAAAGGCACTCGTCCATTTAAAGCATGGCGTATAGTATGAACGGCATCAAATACATACTTTAATTGGTTTAAATCAGGGGCTTGTAAAGCCAATACATCAGATTCATGGCGTAAGGGTTTAGCAAACTTTGGGCCTTCGCCCGTAGCAAAACTTAACTCTAAACCCATAGCATCAGGTACAGTTAAAATATCACTAAATAAGATAGCAGCATCTAATTGAGGGTATCTATCCAATGGTTGCAATGTCACTTCACAGGCTAAATCTGGATTCATAGCCAAATTCATAAAACTACCCGCACGCGCACGGGTAGCAAGATACTCTGGTAAATATCGGCCTGCTTGACGCATCAACCAAACGGGTATGTACTCTGTGCTTTCTTGACGCAGTGCTCGTAAATAACTATCGTTTTTAAGTGGGGCAAATACTTTATTTGAAATAATATTAAAAGTCATAAGGTATATTTTTATATGGTTTTGTATAACTTTGTATAGGTAAAAAACTACATTCTATATTATTGTTTTATATTATTGTTTTATAGTATTAATTATTATAAATATTACAAGTTTACCCGATGAAACACCTAATTAGGTTATCATTAAGCTATGGAATTAACTACCCC
>JBDLSY010000101.1:0-12972 GCA_039805985.1 Pseudomonadota bacterium
AAGTAATTAAGTTAAAAAATACTCAAGTAAAATTTTAAAAAACTTAAAATTAATTAATTAATTAATCATTTATTTAAACAGTACAGTCATAACCGTAACTTAAACCTAAACTCCAATAAAGCTTTTATATGCTTTTATACACACAATAATATTATGTCATTAGGCATCACTGGTTCGTTATTTAAAAGACACAACGCCCTAACTGCGGTTGATATCACTTCAACTGCCGTTAAAATGCTACAACTTGATTGTGTAGGTAAAACTTATGAGATTTCTGCTTATGCGTCGGCATCTTTGCCTAAAGGTGCATTAGTCAATGGTGTAATTGAAAAGCTCCCTGTGGTAGTAGAAGCCCTTGGGCGATGTATTAGCCGTAGTGGTGCTAATGTACGTAATGTAGCCTTGGCAATGCCGACGCAATCAGTAACAACACGAGTACTAACATACCCTTCTGATTTTTCAGACCGCTTTATACAAGAGCAAATAGAGGCAGAAGCGAATATTCATATTCCTTTTCCATTAGAAGAAGTTAGGTTTGATTTTTGTAAATTGGGTTTAAATAAAAACGGCACTGATTCTAATATACTTTTAGTAGCTGCTCGTAGAGAGCAAGTAGACGGTAGAATCAATGTAATAGAAGCGATGGGGTTAGTACCCACGTTAATTGACGTTGAATCTTACTGCATTCAGCGCTGTGTAGCCCAGTCTGCTAAGGCAATGCCAAAGCAAGGAAAAGGACTGATTTTAGCTCACTTAGACATTGGTGCAATGACAACTACTTTAACAGTAGTCAAAGACGATGAAATTTTATTCCAACGTGAACAGAATTTTGGTGGTCATCAGCTGACTTTAGATATATCTAAACAATACTCACTAACTGTTGAGGAAGCTGAAGTTAAAAAGCGTACCGTTGAATTACCAGTTGATTACACACAGCGCTTACTAAAACCATTTTTACAAGACACAGCGCAAACAGTTGCACGAAGCCTACAGTTTTTTTATACTTCTACACCCTATAGCCGTGTAGATCAGCTACTCCTGGGAGGTGGTTCTTCACCGTTACCAGGTATGGTAGATGCAATTACGCATATGACGCAAGTGCCTGTGGTGATGTTTTCACCGATACAGGGTTATTCGTTTAACAAGCGCGTCAATGTGCGTCAAATAGAACGTGATGCTGCTCAATTAAGTGTGGTATGTGGGTTAGCAATGCGTGCGTTTGATGATTAAGGAAATAAATATGGCTATGTATAAAAATCTCATTAAAATTAATTTAATGCCCCACCGTGAAGCATTAAAAGAAATACGAAAAAAAGAGTTTTTTACACGCGTATTTTTATCAATTTTATTAGCGTGTTGCTTAGTTCTTCTTGCTTGGCAATTGGTTAATACTCGAATTGATGCACAAAAAACACGTAACGACTTTATTAACTCAAAAATAAGCTTGCTTGACCAAGAAATTGCACAAATCTCAATTTTAGAATTAGAAATAGAGGCACTAAAAGCTAGACAAAAAGCAGTTGAAGATTTACAGTCAGACAGAAATTTACCCGTTTATATTTTTCAGGAATTAACTAGTTTTGTTCCTGAAGGAATTTACCTCAAAACAATTAAGCAAGATTCTAAGTTAATTATGATTGGCGGGGTTGCTCAGACTCAAGAAAGAATTTCTGAAATGCTTCGTAATTTTACCGATCGTAGTGAATGGTTAGAAAAGCCCACCCTCGTAGAAAGTAAGTTAATGACACTTAATACTGGCTCAAAAGCTGCAGACAAAGTGTATGAATTTATAATATCTGTGTTGGTAAAACCCAATCAAAAAATCAGCTCTAATAATCTAGCAAGTGATTCATCTGCGGTTATTAATTTGCCTAAAAAAGGCACTGATTCTGTAGCAAATAATCCGTAGGAGTTTATTTATGGACATTAACTTACGATCTCTTTCTTCCCAGTTTGATGATTTAAATTGGAAGGAAGTAGGTACCTGGCCAAGTGCACCAAAAATATCACTATTAGCAATGATGTTTTTATGTATCTGTTTTTTAGGTTGGTTCTTTGTATTAGATGACAAACTAACTGAGTTAAGTATTATTACGCAAAAAGAAGACGCTTTAAAATCAGACTATAAACAAAGACTAATTAAGGCTGTTAATTTAGATAAACTGAAAGAGCAAAAAACACAAGTAACTGCCTATGTAGTGAATTTAGAAAGACAATTACCTAACAAAACAGAGATGGATCGCCTGTTGTCTGATATAAATTATGCTGGTATAAGTAAAGGTCTTCAATTTGAAGTATTTAAACCTAATCCAAATATAATTGAAAATTATTATGCTGAAGTCCCGATTACTTTAAAAATATCAGGTTCTTATCATAAATTAGCTAGTTTTGCCGCTGATCTATCTGCTTTACCTAGAATTGTGACTTTAAACAATATTGATTTAACAGCTCAACCAAATTTAAGTAATCAAAGTGTCTCTAGTCCTGTGGTTTCTTCAAATACACCTGTAAGTAATAATATACTTTTACCTGTAAACATCAGTAATACTGTTTTGACTATGGAAGCTATTGCTAAAACTTTTCGTTATTTAGACCCTGAAGAGGTTGCTAAAATTAATAGTTTAAAAAATAATAAAGAGGCGTCAAAATGAATGCCCTCAATTTGATAAACAGTATTGTAAGTTTGCTAAAATCTTGCCTTTTATCTAGATTCACCGTATTACTTTCTATGCTTATACTTGCTGCGTGTGGTGAAGTTGAACAAAATGAATTAGAAGACTGGATGCAAGAACAGAGAAAATTAACACCCACTACTATTGCACCCGTAATTGCTCCCAAAGTTTTTGTTTCTGCCTCGTATGAGGGTTTCGCTGCTGATGATCCCTTTGATGAGTTAAAATTAAAGCGCGTTCTAGACCGTTTACGGGGTAGTACGAATAGCAGTGCAATTAAGCCGGATTTGTTGCGTAAACGTGATGTGTTAGAGTCTTATCCCTTAGATGCTATTAAAATGGTAGGGTTTATGATTCAAAAAAATAAGCCAACAGCTATTTTATCAGCTTCTGGAGTTTTATTTAATGCTGTATTAGGTGAGCATCTTGGTCAAGACTTTGGAAAAATTGTTGGAATCACTGAGCAAGAGGTATCTTTTAAAGAATTAGTTCAAGAAACTTCTGGTGTTTGGATTAAACGCGATAGTAAATTAGCATTGACTATAGCGCCCAAAGATACATCGGTTGAACCTAAAAAATAGTTAATTTATTGTTTATCAATCTTATTAGTATTATTTATTAATTTAAAAATCCATATTTCAGCGGTTACAGGAAGCAGCAAAATGACCAACAGCATCAATTTAATTAAACATAACATTAAACAAATAGTAGTTATTTTAGTACTAATGTTAATGTCCTTTCTTATACCTTTAGTTGCTTTTGCACAGTCAAATGTACCTAATGTTTTGTTAGATGTAACAACATCTCGTCTAGATGCAAGTCAAGTTCAGTTGATTTTTAAATTAAAAAGCCCTTGGATGGCTCCTGTCTCTTCTTTTCTACTGGCTAATCCCGCCCGACTGGTTTTAGATTTGCCTAATACCACTAATGAATTTCTTAAAAGTAATATTAATTTTGATATTTTCAATGAGCAACGTTCTGTCTTTTTGGCACAGTCAGGGGGTAAGACCCGAGCTGTTATTAACTTAAACCGTAACTTGCCTTACAAAATTAGCACTCAAGCTAACAACATAATTGTACTATTTACTCTGTCAAACAATAATTCGGCAGTGCTACCTGTTATTCAGTCGGTACCATTACAGCCTGCTATTAATACAGTTAATTTAAATAAAAATATGTCTGTTCCGTCCTCACGTGAAATTAAAAATATAGATTTCCGTCGTTCTGAAGATGGTGCAGCACGTTTAATTGTTGATTTATCTGACGGTTCTTCAGCAATGAATGTACATCTACAAGGGTCTCTATTAGTGTTAGATATAGATTCTACTACGTTGCCAAATCGTCTGCGTCGTAAACTTGATGTCATTGATTTTGCTACGCCAGTACAGCGTATAACTAGCATTATGGATGGCTCAACAGCGCGTATTACTTTAGATCCTAAAGGTGTGTTTGAGTATTCTGCATATCAAGCTGATAATCGTATTGTTGTAGAGGTTCGTGCGGTTAAAGAAGATTTAAATAAATTAGTTCAAGGCGTTAAATTTGGCTATAAAGGTGATAAATTAAGTCTAAATTTTCAAAATATTGAAGTGCGTAATCTATTACAAGTATTTGCCGATTTTACTAATTTAAATATTGTTACTAGCGATACAGTACAAGGTACGATTACTTTACGTTTGAAAGATGTGCCTTGGGATCAAGCTTTAGACATTGTGATGCAATCTAAAAGTTTAGATAGCCGTAAAAATGGTAATGTTGTACTCATTGCACCGCGTGAAGAGTTATTAGCGAAAGAAAAGCTAGAGCTTGAACGTGTTAGTCAGTTAGCCATCTTAGAACCATTACGTTCCGAAGTATTTCAGCTGCAATACCAGAAGGCGGAAGATATCAAAAAAATGTTAAATGAATCAAATGGTTCAAGCTCATCTGGTAACCAGCAAGTTGTAACACGATTTTTATCGCAGCGCGGCAGTGTAAGCGCAGATACTAGAACAAATCAGATTTTTGTAACTGATGTCAGTGGTAAGTTAGATGAAGTAAAAAAACTTTTGTCCAAAATAGATATTCCGATTCGTCAAGTGATGATTGAAGCGCGTATTGTTGAAGCTGATGATAGATTCGGTCGTAACTTAGGTGTTAAATTAGGTTTTAATGATGCTAAATCAACACAATACCGCACTATTAACGGTGTTAAAGTGCCAATTTATGGTGCTGGATCTAACATTTTGGGTACAGGATTGTATGGCACAGTCAGTGGTAATCAACAAGGAGCGATTGATTTATCAGCACAAACTACAGATTCTAGCGGTAGTGCTCTTGGTTTAGCAACACAAGCAAACGTTGCTAATAGTAATTTTATTAATTTACCTGCTACTGGTTTAGGTGGCGTTAATCCTGCTAGTATTGCTTTGAGTTTATTTGGCTCAGGCTTAACACGTTTCATTAACTTGGAAATTTCTGCTTTAGAAGCCGATAACAAGGGTAAAGTTATTTCTAGTCCTCGTGTTGTAACTTCGGATTCTATGAAAGCCACTATTGAATCTGGTACAGAGATTCCGTATGTAGTCACTTCTAAAGATGGCACTACCACAACATTTAAAAAAGCAGTACTTAAATTAGAGGTAACGCCACAAATTACACCCGAAGGTAATGTTATTATGGATGTAGAAGTAAATAAAGATACACGCGGCGAAAATACAGGTGCATCAGGCTTTGCAATTGATACCAAACAAATTAAAACACAAGTCTTAGTTGAAAACGGCGGTACAGTAGTTATTGGCGGTGTATATACACAAGAAGAAAGTACACAGACCACTAAAGTACCTCTATTGGGTGACTTACCCTTTGTCGGTAATTTATTTAGAAGTAATCAAAAAGTTAATAATCGCTCTGAATTGTTAATCTTTTTGACGCCGCGTGTTATTTTGAATAATAATTTAATAGACGCTAATAAAAGTCAATAAACCAATAAATTAATAAATTTTTTTCAAAACCACTAAAAGTATACTTTCTAAATCTTTAATCAGGATGTTGATATGAATCATTTAAAGTTAAATAAATTAAACGGATTAAAACTACTAATATTAACCAGTTGTTTTGTAATTTTATCATCTTGTGGTGGTGGTTCTGGTGGTGTCGGTAATACATTTACTACGGAATCTTCTGTACCCGTCACTGTGCTTCCAACTTTATCATTGAGTGCGTATTCTGATTCAGCAAATAATATTCGTAAAATGGTAGCGGGCTCCTCAATTACAGCTACAGTTCTTTTGAAAAACACTAAAGGTTTAGCTTTACCTGATACCCTAGTTGAATTTAAGTTGCTTAATAGTACAGGCTTAGTGAGCATGATACCTGCCAGTGGTAAAACTTTAACTGATAGTGCTGGTATAGCTAAAATAGTTATTACTACTGATTCATTAGCACCTGCTGATACCTTTGGAATTACTGCCTCGACAACTGTTGATAAACTAATACTTACTTCAGAACCGACTTGGTCAGTTGAAATTCTGCCAGCCAAACCAGTTTTAGGTGTACCTACCTTGGCAGGTAATCTAGTTGCACCATTACCAGCAAATAGTATTGCTAGTATAAAAATACCCGTCACTATTTTAGATTCAATTACTCAGAAAAAAATACCGCTGAAATCATTATCTTCTAGTTCAATACAAGCATCATCAACCTGTTCTTTACAAATACCGCCTTTAGCTAGTTTAGATATCATTGGTGTTACTGATGGCATTGCAACTATTAATTATAAAAATTTAGGGTGTATTACAAGCCCAGATATAGTCCGTGTGTCTATGTCGGGTGTAGCTGAATCGGTATCTATTTCTATACCAGTCGCGTCGGCTGCAGTGTCTGAATTACGGTATATTTCAGCAACGCCTTCTAGTGCTTTGGTAATTAAGGGGGCTGGTGGTGTCGGTCGTCAAGAATCTGGTACCGTCACGTTTAAATTAATCAATAGTTCAGGAAACCCTGTTCCTGATGCTATAGTTAATTTTGAAGCCAGTACAATCGCTGGTGGTATCACAGTAAATCCTTCTAAAGGTAAAACTGATGCTCAAGGTCAGGTCAGTACAACCGTTAATTCAGGTTATTTGCCAACACCAGTTAGTATTTTAGCGACTACAGTAGATTTAAAAACAGGTGAAGTATTTACTTCAGCTTCCAGTCTATTGTCTATTTCAGCCGGACCTGCAGAGCAAAAATCAATTTCAATGTCCTTTGACGCGAATAACATTAGAGGTGATGATTACGATGGTAATACTGCTAATGTAACGCTTAGATTAGCCGATAACTGGGGCAATGGTGTTACAGATGGCACAGTAATTAATATGATTACTGAAGGTGGTAAAGTAGCTGCTGCTGATGGTAGCGGTAGCTGTATCACTAGTAATAGTACTTGTACAATGACATTAACAACACAAAACTTCAGACCAGCTGATAGACGCGTTTCTGTTGTTGCTTTTGCTAAAGGCGTTGAAGGTTTTGATGATTCTAATAAAAACGGTTTATTTGATTCTGGTGAGTTTTGTGGTCACCTGGGTAGTCCATTTATTGATAATAATGAAAATGGTGTTCATGATGATGGTGAGCTACTCATTCCTAACATTTTTCCAAGTGGTAATGCTAATAACACCTACACTTTGCCTAAAGAATACTCGGCTTGTGCTGTTAGAAATCCAACATATGTTTATGCTAAAAGCGTAGTGATTTTTAGTGGTAAACCAACTGCAATCATACCAACCAGAACTATACCGGCTACTTTTAACAATAGTTGTTCTCCTGTAGTCATCAGTTTTGTGGTAGTTGATAAAAATAACAATCCTATTGCCGCAGGCAGTACTATTACAATAGATGATGCTCTTAATATAAAATCAGGCGCTGTTAAGCCATCTATTGTCCCCAGTACTACAGAACCTTCAAAACATTATGTTGTCATCTCGCCTGCTGATAATGTCTGCAAGCCAGTTAAAGATGATAAAGGCTTTCCTCTTCCGCCTTCGGTCGCTAGTTTTAGTATTACAGCTACTTCAGGTGGTGATTCAATCAGTTTGCCAGTATCTATTTTACAATAATTACTTTATGCAAATTTTTCTAATCGGTCTAATGGGGGCTGGTAAAACAACAGTAGGTAAACTGTTGGCTACCCGCTTACAGTGTGACTGGTTAGATTCTGATAAAGTCTTAGAGCATAGATGCGGTGTTAGTATTAATGAGATATTTCAGCGTGAAGGTGAAGCAGTATTTCGTGATCGTGAGCATAGTTTACTTGGCGAACTCACTCAAAAACCAAATTTAGTTTTGTCTACGGGTGGTGGTGTCGTTTTACGGGAAGACAATTGCCTTATACTTTCTACGCGTGGAATAGTCGTTTATTTAAAAGCTAGCCCATACGAGTTATGGTTACGTACGCGGTACGATAAAAATCGTCCTTTATTACAAAGCGATAATCCAAGAAAAAAAATATTTGATTTATATGGTATTCGTCATCCGTTATATCAAAATATTGCTCATATAACCGTTGCTACAGGTCAGCCTAGTGTACGTGAGGTTGTTGATGAAGTACACGCTGCTGTAGAAAAATTAACATTGCCACCTTAAAACATTTTTACTATATAAATACACTGTATATTTTTTTTAGAAAATGCCGTTGTATTTCAATAGTAGTTAGTCGTACTAAAAATATAAGTTAGTATTAATAAAAACAAAAACAAAAACAAAAACAAAAACAAAAATAAAAATAAAAATAAAAATAAAAATAAAAATAAAAAATTATGAAAATAGTTAAAGTAGACTTACTAGCACGTACTTATCCTATTTATATTGGTGCGGGTGCGCTCAACTACTTTAATCACTTAGAAGTACTTAAAAAAGCCTCAAGTTTAGTTATTATTACTAATCACACGGTAAAAAAACTATATCTTGAACGTGTTGTACAGTTAGTACAACCGTTAGGTAGATCGCTTATTGTTGTTGTTTTACCTGACGGTGAAGCCTATAAAAATGCAGAACAACTAGATACTATCCACACCTCTATGCTTCAAGCCCATTGTGACCGTAAAGCAGTAATCATTGCTTTAGGTGGGGGTGTTATCGGCGATATTGCTGGTTATGCTGCAGCAACTTATATGCGTGGAATAGCGTTTATACAAGTACCGACTACACTACTGGCACAAGTAGATTCGTCTGTAGGCGGGAAAACAGCGATTAATCATCTTTTAGGTAAAAATATGATTGGGGCTTTTTATCAGCCTCAGGCTGTTTTAGCCGATTCATCTGTGCTATCAACTCTACCACCGCGTGAAATTTCGGCAGGTTTAGCAGAGATAATTAAATATGGTTGTATGTCAGACATTGTATTTTTTAATTGGTTGGTAGATAATATTAATGCTTTAAAAAATTTAGATGCCGATGCTATTGCCTATGCAGTACAACGTTCTTGTGAATTAAAAGCAAATATTGTTGCTAAAGATGAAACAGAATCAAGTAATATCAATATTCGTGCATTACTTAACTTTGGTCACACCTTTGGCCATGCGTTTGAAGCCGTATTAGGCTATGGTGTATGGTTGCACGGTGAAGCAGTAGCTTACGGCATGGTATGTGCTGCTACGCTGTCTTATGAACTAGGCTTTTTATCTTTGTCTGATGTAAAGCGTATTATTGACCTATTAGCTGCAGCAAATTTACCAGTGACTTGGCCAAGCGATGCTTCACAAAATGCCATTATTGCAGCAATGAAAATTGATAAAAAAGCAGAACAAGGCGTACTTAAATTTATTGTATTAGATTGTATTGGTCAAGCACATATTCGTGATGTTGATGAAGCGGTATTATTTACTGTGATGAATAAATTACAGGCATAATTTAAATAGTCAATGTGGTGTATTTATGTTGAACCGCACTTTAACAGCCAGTGGTTTAGAGCATAAACTCAAACGTTATCTTAAAGGCGAAGTATTATTTGATACACTTAGCCGTGTGCGTTATTCAGGCTTACATCAAATCCAACCCATAGGCGTTGTAATACCACACAATGAATCTGATGTGTTTATGGCTATTGAAATTGCCAGAGACTATGCGGTTTCAGTGTTTGCAAGAGGTGCTGGCACAAGCCATTCAGCTAATGGCTTAATTGTAGATACTTCATGTTATTTAACGGCGTTGCTAAAGGTTGATGCCGCCAATTTAGTTGCGGTAGTTCAACCTGGTATTACCTTAGATGCGCTTAATCATCAGCTTAAAGCATTTGGATTATGGTTTCCAATGCAGCTAAAAATGGGCGGTCAAGCGACTATAGGAGGTATGGCGGGCAACAATGCGTCTAATGATTATCGTTCTCATTATGGTGATATGGTACATAACGTACTGGGCATTGAGGCTATTTTGTCTGATGGTACAGAAGCCTATATGGGCGACTTTGGTTTAAATGCCCAGCCATTAGCTACGGTCAAAATGCGTCAATTAGTCAGTCAATTATTTAATTTAGCCACACAACATCGCCAAATTATTAATAATAATGCTTTCTCAATCATTAATACTGATACAGTTGATTCAGATGTAATTAATACCGATGTAATTAATTATAATTTAGGCATATTTAGTGATTGTTTGCCCACGTCAGTTCGTCCCTACACCACAGATGGAAGCGTTAATTTAGCGCATTTATTGGTGGGTAGCCAAGGTACTCTGGCTTATTTTAAACGGCTACATTTAAAATTAGTATGTTTACCTAAAGAATTACCTAAAGAATTACCTAAAGAATTACCTAAAGAATTACCTAGAGAATTATTTAGTAATAATTTAGATAAATATACCCCTACTTCGTTATTTGTTTCAGCACAATCAAATAATAATACGTCTGAATGGACGGCTTTATTAAAACAAGTTCAATACATATTTGACCCTGATGGGCGTATGTGGTCTAAACCTATCCCGCAATCAATCGTTTCTGATACATTAAAATCAAAGGTTAATTCTTCAGAAATTTTACCCAGTTATTTAAGCCATGCAATTAATCAGTGTGATAACGCGGGAGCTTGTCGAACTGCTGAAGTCAATATTGCTTGCCCCAGTTATTTGGTGACTCGTCAAGAAAAGCATTCCACACGCGGTCGTGTTAATACTATACGTTTTATTTTAAATACTGATAATTTACGGAGCAATTCAAACCCCAACCTAAAAGCCAATTTTAAAAATAATTTAGAAAATAATTCAGAAAATAATTCAGAAAATATTACAACAAAAAATCCGTTATCTAGCTCAATTTTAAATGATGCTATGGCGTTATGTGTGGGTTGTAAGGCGTGTAAACAACATTGTCCAGCGGCTATTGATGTAGCCGCAGTTAAATCATTGATGTTAGCAGCCCAGCGTGATGAACGCGTTCGTTTAGGGCAGCATACTTTAAAGTACCGTTTACGTGAATGGATAGTGGGTGATTTACCTTATTATGTGCCACAATTAAAAAAAATACGTTGGTTGGTAAACACACCTGTAGTACACCGTTGCGTTATAGCTTTATTGGGTTACGCAGGTTTAAAGCAGGGGCGAAGCTTACCAAAACTATCTAAAGTATTTTTAAAAACTACGTCTATAAATAATATAAATAATATAAATAATAACAATAGCAATAAAAATAATAACAATAAAAATATAAGTAAATATATTGATAATAAAACAGTTATTCTGTGGGCAGATACATTTAACAATGCCTTTGAAACCGCTAATATACAGTCGGCTTATACTGTATTGTCGGCGGCTGGATATCAAGTATATACAATCGATGCGTTTAATTTAAAGACGCCATTGTGTTGTGGTCGCAGCCAGTTAGCAGTGGGTAATATAGATGCAGCAAAAAAATCTGCCAGTACGATGATTGCAGCAATACTCCCTTTTATTAAGCAAGGGGCTACTTTGGTGGGGCTAGAACCCGCTTGTTTACTGATGGTACACGATGAATGGTTGTCTATGGGTTTAGGTGAACCTGCACAATACATAAAAAATAATGCTTTATTGTTTGAGCATTTTTTGGTGCGAGAAGCATCTACAGGGCGTTTAAATTTAAACCAACTAAATTTACACGCATTGCCTTATAAAACAGCGTTAATTCATGGGCATTGCCATCAAAAAGCATTAAATATGATGGACGCGGTTACGCAAGTATTAAACTGGATTCCCGATTTACAAATCAGTACCATTCAATCAGCTTGTTGTGGTATGGCAGGCACTTTTGGTTATGAGACAAGTACGTTTGAAACTAGTATGGCAATGGTACGTTTAAGTTTATTGCCTGCAATACAGGCATCTGACAATAAAACGCTTATCGTTGCCAATGGATTCAGTTGTCGCCATCAAATTAAAGATGCAACGCAGCGTCAATCACTGCATATTGCCCGTGTTTTAGAGATGGCGATTAAATAGTATCGGTCTTTAATCATATTCAATATACTATTTATTAGTAATAATATAAGCACTCATTTAACGTATTTAACGTATTTAACGTATTTAACGCATTTAATACACTTAACTCTTAATTTTTTATGGTAACGACCTATTTGTCCGACCAAGCCCATATTCAAACGCATATTCACAGCCACGTAATGCATATTAAAATTGCGCGTTTAAATAAAAAAAATGCTTTAACGCATGCGATGTATGACCAATTAGTTGTTGCAATAAATACCGCAGTACAAAATTTAACCATTTGTAGTATTTTACTTTATGGCGAAGCAGCCATTTTTACGGCAGGCAACGACATTGAATTATTTTTAAATATGCCGTCTATGGACAGTCAAGCCTCTATTTTTCAATTTATGCGGACATTTTCACATTGTCCTAAACCAATTGTTGTAGCAGTTAATGGCCCAGCAATTGGTATTGGTGCTACTTTATTGTTACATGCTGATTTAGTTTATATGGCTGATGATACCTATTTATCAATGCCTTTTGTTACTTTAGGTGTGTGTGCAGAGTTTGCTAGTAGTTTATTATTACCTGCTTTATGCGGTATGGCGAAAGCATCAGAAATAGTATTATTAGGTAAAAATATCACTGCAAAACAAGCCTGTGATTTAGGCATTGTGACTCAAATACTACCAGCCGATAAGGTGTTGATACAGGCAACACATCAAGCAGAGCAATTTGCTTACTGTTCACCTGATGCAGTACAAACAAATAAATATTTAATGCGTGAACCAAAATACGCTGCAATTGATGCCGCGATAGAGCGAGAAGCAACACAATTTAATCGCTTATTACACAGCCCACAGGCAAAAAAAGCCGTAGCAGC
>JBDLSY010000102.1:0-4770 GCA_039805985.1 Pseudomonadota bacterium
TGTTGAATCCAGACATAAATAGAATAATACCAGTGATAGTGTGATTGCAAAAATACACCATTATTTTAGACGCAAGTATCTTTAAAAAAATTAAGAAAAGTTTAAATAAGCTTGTAAATTAGTTTTTAATTGATTTAAATATATTCATATTAAAATATTCATATTAAATTCATAGTATTTATTTATAGTTAAATAAAAATAAGTCTTACATAAAAATAGCATTTTTGCGTAAACTGTAATTTAAAAAATGGAATTATTGCTTGGATTCATTGTCTTACCCCATCTTTGTATTTATTTCTAGTTTGATACGTCACGAATTTAACGTAATCTTAGACCAAGCCTATTTGAATTTTGTATCATCAGTGGTTCATATTGCGGTTGGTGTTGAAGTAATTTATGTGATTAATTTTGGTTATTGCATCGTATTCGGTAAGGCAATTAACTCATCTATTGGTACGCCCAGTATTGAAAAATTGTTATACCATTTATTTTTTACAGGGTTTATAGTTGCACTCATTAGTGTTGATAAAACACCGTTAGACTTATTATCTGGATTTAGAGGTCTGTTATTGCAAGGCTTAACAAACAGCTCTGAACCCGCAGGACAACAGGCAGCAGATGGCTTGTCAAAAATGCACGAGGCTTTTGTTATTAGCAACGCTTTAACGTCATTGACTCATGCACAAAACACGTCTGATTTAGGAATCACCAGCGTTAATTTAGCCTTAATGACTGAAGTATCGCCACAAATTACTGCCAGTATTATGTTGCTTATTAATGAATTAATGGTAAAAATTGGTATGGCTTTGTGTCCTTTAATGATATACGCTGCTTTGTATCAAAACACTAAAAACTTATTTAATCGTTGGCTTATTTATATGGTCAGCTTAACTATTCAAATGGGTATTTTAGCTCTCACTACGGTTATGGCCGCTAAAGTAACGAGTATTTTTTTAATTAAGTTTACTGCTCTTGCACTGGCTAGTCGAGCGATTCCAGGCTCTTATTTTATTTCTGAACTGCAACAATCAGCAATACAGGCTGGCTTTGGTATGACAATTACTGCTTTATTAATTTGGTTTCCAAATAACGCAGCTGCTTTTGGTGGTACTAAGTTATATGATAAAACGACTAAAAGCAGTCTTGGAACACTAAGTGGCTTACGTAGTAAATATAAATAACTAAAAAGGTTTAAAAATAATAACAAATAAAGCCCCGATTAAAAAAGTAGCGTAACACATTAAGTAAGTAAAATAATACTTGGTATCAAAGTATTCATTGACAAAATCTTCAATCCAAATATCGATAATATTAACTATTTTTTGAATATAAAAAAATATTTTACTAAAAAAATTAATTAATATTGTTTCTGTTTTAGAAATTTTACTAATCTTTTTTTGCGGTTTTTTAGCTTTTTTAATAATCTGCGTACTTTGATTGGATGAAGCTCTTTTTGCAGCAGTAATATGTGAAGTATCACTTTTTTTACGTTGTACTATTTCAGGTTGTACTACTTCAGCTGCATTTTCAAGGGTATTGTCTTCAACAGCACTGTCTTTAACGGTGCTACTTTCAATAGCAACAGGTTCTAAAGAATTATTTTGCATGGTTAAACTCGGGAACAATTGCTTTTAAGTGTGATAACATCAAAGCACAATCATTGCAGTGAGCAGCCAATAGCATTTCATCAACCGTAGACATTAACTGTGACATTGGCATAAAATCTTCTTGCGCTTTTAATATGCGGGAATGTTGACTGGCTTGGCTATTATTGCCAATTAATAACTCTTCATAAAGCTTTTCTCCGGGACGTAAACCACTAAATTTTATCGCAATATCACCATCAGGGTAACTATCCGTTTTTATTGTATGCCCCGTAAGAATAATCGCTTGAGCCGCTAAATCCACAATTTTTACAGGCTTACCCATATCTAGTACAAATACTTCACCGCCTTGTGCCATAGCACCCGCTTGAATAACCAATTGAGCTGCTTCCGGTATCAACATAAAATAACGAATAATATCAGGGTGTGTAACAGTAACCGGTCCACCTGCTTCAATTTGAGCCATAAATTTAGGAATAACTGAACCGCTTGAACCCAGTACATTGCCAAACCGTACCATGCAAAAAACTGTATTCTTTTTTTGTGCAGTCACTTGTTCAGCATACGCTTGAACAATTTGTTCAGCGACCCGTTTACTTGCCCCCATTACATTGGTTGGGCGAACGGCTTTGTCAGTAGAGATTAATATAAAATGTGCTACACCATATTCAAAACTAGCACGTACCAGCGACAATGTAGAAGCTACATTATTAATGACGCCGACAGCAGGATTGGCTTCTACTAAAGGAACATGTTTATAGGCCGCAGCATGATAGACAGTATTAATTTTATACCGTCCAAAAATGTTATTTAATACATTGATATTGGCTGTATCACCCAAACAAGGAATAAACTGTATACCCTGTTGTGTAGCTAATTTAGACAACTCTTGTTCTAAAGCATATAAAGCATATTCATTACGTTCTAAAGCAATGAGTATAATAGGTTTAGTATGGTGTGTTGGACTTAATATTTGACGACATAGCTCACTACCAATACTACCGCCTGCACCACTGACTAAAATAATTTTGCCACCAATGCAGCGATCAAATAGCTCTGTATCGGGTTCTATTGCATCACGGCCTAATAAATCTTCTAACTCCACTTTACGTAAACGCGATATTGTTAATTTTTCATTCATTAAGTCATTCATACCTGGTAATATTAAGGTATCAACGTGTAATGGTGGAGGCAAATTCGTCAATTGTGAAATAACTGCTTGTCTTTGTACCGTGGTTGCTGAAGGCATTGCCAGTATAACTTGCTGAATATTTAATTTTTTTAAACGATAAATTAAATCAGATTGTGGATATACTCTTAAACCTGCAACCACGGCACTGTCTTTTTGTGCATCAGAATCAAAAAAACAAAGCGGTAAATATTCAGTCGTATTACGTAAAGCTGCAACAGTTTGTGCACCTGCTGCACCTGCTCCCCATACCGCTACACGTTTTGCATGTGTACTTAATTTGCGTTGATGATGTAATAATACTAATGCAATATAACGAGACGACATTAGATAACTAAATGCAACAAATAAAAATATTAAAATAGCACTCCGTGGAAATGAATAACTAGGGTTTAAATGTGCCATTATATACACTATAAAACCAGCAATCATAACGGCAATACCACTTTTAGTTGCCGTTTTAAAATCAAGGTAACCTAATACCGAACGGTATAATCCAAAAAAATATAATAAAGGTATAGATATAATAGTCACCATTAAAGCATAGACTAATAATATAGTTTGCATTTGTAGCGGCTCATATACTGTACCGGTAGGTGATGCACCCAAACGTAATAATACTGACAATATAAAACATATGGGTAAGGCAACCGTGTCCGCTGCTACCATAATCAATTGTTTATAGCGGCGCGGCAGAGTAATAAGGTGATTGGTGAATATCATAATAAGAATAATCCTAAAATATAATAGGGTTCACGACTAAACTATTTTAGTCATTAATTTGATGATTAATTTAACATTTTATATATACGTTTTATATAATACATCTTATGTATATTATATATTGTTATATTATATGTTTGTATATTTGTATATTTGTATATTTGTATATTTGTATATTTATATATTTATATATTTATATTGGTAGTGATGTTTCCATAATATCGCCTGACCGTTGTAATACCATGACACCTGATTGCAAAGCCTGCTGTTTTAAATCATCATGAATATGTAATGATGCCAATGCTAAATGATACTCAAATCCAGTATACTGCGGAAATAATAATTTGAAGTTACTAAGCTTTTTAGTTAATAATTTGTCTAAATCATTAAAATGTGCTTTATACTTTACTTCAATAATTGCAACGTGATGCCCATTAATCAATACAATATCAAATTCGTCTTGCACTTGACCCACACGGTTACGCCATGATTTGTCTTTAAAATCATATTGAATACCCCCTAAAACAGGCGTATCACCCAATGAGTTATAAAAAAACTCTTCCGCAACATCACCTTGATTTTGACCTATATTGCCCAAACGAAGCCCTATTGCGTCCAAACGGCGATTTGTTTCGGTAGATACTTTACTTGACTCCGCCACAATGAGTTGTAATTTTTGCATTGAAATACTCAGTTGTTCACTGGCTTGTTCAGCTTGTATTTTCGCTCGTGCCCCATCTTCTTTGGCTCGTTCCGCGTCTTCTTTGGCTCGGGCTGCGTCTTCTTTGGCTCGGGCTGCGTCTTCTTTGGCTCGGGCTGCGTCTTCTTTAGCTCGGGCTGCGTCTTCTTTGGCTCGGGCTGCGTCTTCTCTCGCTTGTTCAGATCTTGCTGCGGCTTGTAATAATTCAGCCTGCAATCTTTTAATATCTTGGTCAGTAATCATAATAATAGTATTAATAAGGTTAATGTTTTATATGTATTTATACTATATAGGTAGTGATGTTTCCATAATATCGCCTGACCGTTGTAATACTATGACACCTGATTGCAAAGCCTGCTGTTTTAAATCATCATGAATATGTAATATATTTATTATTTGGTTATGAACCATATACCTACATATCTATATACCTATACATCTATTTAAATTACGGTAATAATAATATTAAAGCATTCTTATTTAAACAACAATAACGCATTAATTGAATATACTTTAAAATTTCTAACTATACAATTATTCATTTATTAATGCGT
>JBDLSY010000103.1:0-3263 GCA_039805985.1 Pseudomonadota bacterium
AGAATCGTTGTAGCAGTGTTAAACTACTATTAGTGTGATAACCAGACTGTTGCTTGTATAGTTTCGTTAATTGCTACTTATTGGTCAAGTTTAGTCATTCATTCATTATTTAAATTAATTATTTAAATTAAATATCTACGATGGTGTAAAAAATTATCAGACGTAAAACGTTTAAAAATTACAACATTTTTGATATTTTTTGATATTTAGACTTTACTTTCGCTCTCTTATTTTTAACCTTATAAAATCACAAGGTCTTTCATGAAACTATCTAATTTAGCGTTTGCAATGCTTGCCAGTGTTACAGCAACCAGCACTTTCGCCTATCAAACTGTTGGTCAAGTAGCAGGTCAAAAAATATCTTCATACACTCAATCTACTGGGCAGGCAGTGGGTCAAATGACTAATCAAATGACTAGTCAAGTATCTGGACAAGGAATGCCGTCATCGCAATCCATGGGGCAAATGACTGAAAGCATAATCACAGCGGGTGAAGTTATTAATAACGGTGGTTATATCCAAGATTCAAGCGGCTTTATTGTACGCAATTCTTCTGGATTGTGTGTACGTACTGGTTATTGGACACCAGAATTAGCACAGCCTGAATGCGAAGGTGGCATACCTACTATTGTCGTACCTGTTGCTACTCCTTACGTAGAGCCTTATGTGGCACCTTATGTAGCACCGATTGTAGCTGAACCAGTCATATCAGAGCCCGTTATAATCGCTGCCCCAGTAGAAATGCCTAAGCCTGTCGTTAGCTTGGAAAAAGTCACTTTTGCTGCCGATGCCTTCTTTGACACAGACAAAGCCATTTTAAAATCAGAGGCAAAAGTTAAATTAGACGATTTAGCTCAAAAAGTTAGATTAGTTTCATTAGAAGTGATTGTTGCGGTCGGGCATACAGACAGTGATGCTTCAGATGCATACAACGATAAATTATCAATGCGCCGTGCAGCTGCTGTTAAAGCTTACTTAGTCAGCAAAGGTATTGATTCTAGCCGCGTATTGACAGAGGGTAAAGGCGAAAAACAACCCGTTGCTAGCAATGCTACCAAAGCAGGTAAAGCAAAAAATCGCCGTGTAGAAATTGAAGTAGTAGGTACACGTAGCGTTAATAAGTAAATTAAATAGGTTAATATGTGTACGTGTATATTACGTTTATTAAATATTGCTAGCCAATGCGTAATATAAGTTCACAAAATTTAATTTAAATTAAAAAAGCCGCTATTTTAGCGGCTTTTTTAATTATCATATTCTGAGTTATATAATCACAAATTATCAATCCCTAAGTTATTACACTTAAAAAATTCACTGTTTATTATGATTACTAATTATTGTATTTTTAACTGTATTTTTAATTGTATTTTTATATGAAACGCACTACTGAAGCTATTTCTTTTGATAACCAAGCGAATTTAACTCAAGTTAAGCCATGCAGTGCATATATTTTTGGTGCAACAACACACCTAGGTGATGCTTTGCTAAACCAAATATTAGCCAATAAACGCTATCAACATATTTATGTGTCTACGCATACACCGTTACCCAGTACTACTGTTCATTTAAATGGCTTTTCAACCAGCGATTTTTTTAACTGGCAGACCAATTTAAAAGATATTGATTGTTTTTTGATTGCTCAACCCTCTCTCGGTATGCATCATATTAGCCGTTCAGGTGTACCACGTTACGATTATCGTCACGCATTTTATAGTCCTTTATATGAACAAGACATTCCTGAATTATTAAATAAAATATTTAATGCAAAACAATGTGTTAATAATCACACTCATTTGAATATACGTTACTTACTTATTGCACCTAATCTTAATGCAACAACATTAAATACTTGCTTACTTAAATATGCAAACAGCATACCTATTTTAACTTACAGTGATGATAGTCAAGCTAATGTTATCCAAGAACAGTACCGCTTTCAGGCTCAAGGTGTAGGACTTTTAGACCGCGTTGGAGTAATGTTACTAAACACCATTAGCTCATCGGCTCATCTTATGTTGCATGGTAGACAAAAATTTATATTAACCGCTGCTAAATTAGCACAACGTTTGTTAGAACGTTTTATTGAACTGCCCAATTCTCATTCAATTACGCATTTAACTCGGGCGGACATGGTAGCTACGTTAAAATAGTACTTTACTTTATTTAATCTACTTTACTTTATTTACTTTATTTACTTTATTTACTTTATTCTCCATACTCACTTGAATAATAACCATACAACAACCCGTACCTTGTTACCCGCCCACAGTGCAGTCGGTAAAGTTATCTTACCAGGTTCAAAAAGCCTGTCTATTCGTGCTTTATTGTTGGCTTCGCTTAGTGAAGGCAATACAACACTCACTAATGTTTTAGACAGTGATGATACACGCGTTATGATTACAGCTTTACGGCAGTTGGGGGTTACTATTACTGCTATTGAAGCAGGCAGTTATTATGTCATTGGCGGGGGATTTAAACACAGTACTGCCGATATTTTTGTAGGTAATTCAGGTTTGTCTATTCGTACACTTACTGCTGCCTTGGCTGCTAGCGAAGGTACATTTCGATTGCATGGAGTAGCACGTATGCACGAGCGACCAATTGCTGATTTAGTCAATAGTTTAACAGGTTTAAATGCCCATATCAGCTATGAAAACACCATAGGCTATCCACCTTTATTAATTGAATCCTATCAGTCAAATAAAACAAATAAATTACACTTAAACGGCACAGATTCTACTGAACATATAGAAACTATCAATGTCAAAGGCAATGCGTCTAGTCAATATTTAACTGGTTTATTACAAATTGCCCCACTATTAAGCATTAAGCATCAGCAAGATATTACGATTATTGTGGACGGCGAGTTAATTAGTAAACCTTATGTTGATATGACTATTCAACTGATGTCGCAATTTAATGTTAATGTTATTCGTGATGATACCCAGTACCAGCAATTTACTGTTCTCAAAAATAGCCGTTACCATAGTCCGAATATTATTCAAGTAGAAGGCGATGCTTCCAGTGCCAGTTATTTTTTGGCAGCAGGGGCTTTAGGCCATGATTCTTTAACTATATATGGTGTTGGGCTTAATTCATTACAAGGCGACGTTCATTTTGCCACTTTTTTAAGTACTATTGGGATAAAAACTGATTGGGATACACACAGTATTACAATACATGGGCGTGCAAATAAGGTATTGCCTGCATTTACTCAAGATTTTAACCACATACCTGATGCCGCAATGACTGCTGCAATAATA
>JBDLSY010000104.1:0-9353 GCA_039805985.1 Pseudomonadota bacterium
CTTTAAAATCCTTAAATTCTGAAAATCTTGATTCAAACTTTAAGTTTTAAAGTTTAATAAATAGACTAAATATATTTTTATATAGTTTTGAAAGAAGTCTAGTAACAAAGTAATAACAAAATAATAACAACATAATAATAAAAAAACTATGACTGACACAACTTTTATCAAGCGTACTATGCACAACCACACATCACAGTACCGTATTTTAGCGGTTAGTTTATTATTTGCTTACAGCTCTAGTAGTGCTGCACAAGCGACTGACTTTAATAATATAAAAAATATAAAAGAAACGGCTGAAATAACGGTTCAATCTTTAAAAACAAAATTTGAACAGTTAAAAGCAGCTGCAAAAGCACACCAATCACCTATAAACACACCAGTGTCGCCCGTTGATAAAAATGCTACCGTAATACCCGAATCAAATGCATCTATAGATATACAGCAAGGTCTTGGAAAAATGAGTGTATTGCGTGGCTTGGTCAGCGCTAAACAAGTTGAGGGGCAAGCATTTCAACAATATCAAGAGCTTTTACAAGAAGCATCAACTCAACGTATACTCGGGTTAGACAATGAGGCTCAAGTCATTCGCTTACGTGCTATTGCACAAAAAATAATTCCATTCGCTAATCGCTGGAATGAACGTGCCATTCATTGGAAATGGGAAGTCAACTTAATTAATGCTAAAGAAATAAATGCCTTTTGCATGCCTGGAGGAAAAATTGTATTTTATTCGGGAATTTTAGACTTACTTAAATTAAGTGATGATGAAGCCACCATAGTCATGAGTCATGAAATGGCTCATGCTCTGCGTGAACATGGCAGAGAACGTGTCGGTAAATCGCTAGCTACCCAAGGCGTATTAGCTGTTGGCTCATCTTTACTGGGTTTAGGCGACACAGGACGGGTATTAGCTGATGTAGGGGCTAATTTACTGACCTTAAAATTTAGCCGTGAAGATGAAATTGAAGGCGATTTAGTGGGTATAGATTTAGCTGCACGTGCAGGTTATGACCCTAGAGCAGGAATTATTTTATGGCAAAAAATGAGTGCAGCTAACAAAGGTGACCCACCACAATGGCTATCAACCCACCCATCAGGTAAAAATCGTATTGCTGAAATAAGCAAATACTTGCCTAAAGCTTTGCCGATTTACGCTAAGACTCGTAACACCACAGTGGCACAATTACCTGCGTATCAATCAAATTCGCCTGCATTAGCACCTGTTAAATAACAGTGCGTTAACTGAACTACTATACAAATGAAAAATCCTTTGTTAATTAAAACAAAGGATTTTATTTGGTGCCTGGGACCGGAATCGAACCGGTACGCCCGCTATTCACGAAAGCGGCGGATTTTAAGTCCGCTGTGTCTACCTATTTCACCACCCAGGCAATTATTTAATTTTGCACAGGTATTATTTTACCCTAAGTATTAGAAAAAGTGTTGCAATTTGACATATTTCCACCTTCAAGACCACGTTTAAACCACTGCATACGTTGTGATGACGTGCCATGCGTAAATGTTTCTGGGCGAGCCAATGCACCTTGTAAGGCATCATCACCTACTGATGCAGCGGCTTGCATCGCTTCCTCTAAATCACCTGCCTCTAAAATATTTCGTGATGCTTGCGTACGTTTTGCCCAAATACCTGCAAAACAATCAGCTTGTAATTCTAAACGCACCGATAAAGGGTTCGTTTGTTGCGAATTTTGACGTTTAGCGGCTTCAACTTTATTCATAATTCCTAATACATTTTGTACATGATGCCCTACTTCATGCCCAATGACGTAAGCACGCGCAAAATCGCCAGGTGCACCTAAATGCTGATCTAAAACAGTATAAAATTGTGGGTCAATATAAATTTTTTGATCCGCAGGACAATAAAAAGGACCCGTTGCCGTTTCACCCAAACCACAATCGGTGCTGGTACGGCCTGAAAACATCACTAATTTAGGCGGAGAATACGTTTTACCCTGCTCTTGAAAAACACTCGTCCATGTATCTTCTGTTTGAGCCATTACTACACGTACAAACTGTTTAAGCGGGTCATTAACCGTGTTTATAGCCGTGTTATCATCAAGCTGATTTTGTGAAGTAGGTTCAGAATTAGAGTTTATTCCGCTCATTATGCCGATAGTTGTCATTGGATTAATATTAAAAAAATACGAAGCAGCCAATGCCACAACAATTGTACCGATACCTATCCCTTTACCACCGCCCATGGGCGTGCCACCAGAGCCACGTCGGTCTTCCAAATTATTGCTTTCACGTTCGCCATCAATGCGCATAAATTAGTTTCCTATAATAAATTGCTAGTATCCGCTAAAAACAATATAAACAATATCAATATTAGCTTAAAGCTAACTCAACCATTAAAATAAACACATTATAAATTTTATTATTAATTTTATAATAGAACAAAATTAGATTTTACAATCATCTTATTGCTACTAATTTATTTAATAGATATTTAATATATTTAATAAATATTTAATATATTTAATATATTTATTTCAAACTATTTACCCAACCTATATTGACTATGATTCATATTACTTTAGATAACTTTCAAAGCCATGTCGTTGAGGCATCAGATACTTTACCCGTTTTAATTGATTTAGGTTCACCACGTAACCCAACGAGTCAATCATTAACAACCACTTTTATTAAACTTGAAAAAGAGTTTAATGGTGCATTTACTTTAGCTGTTGTTAATTGTGATTTAACGCCACAAATTGCCCAAGCATTTAGAGTTCATCAATTACCCACTAGTATTTTATTCATCAAAGGTGAAGCAGCTGATGGTTTTAGTAACGAATTATCTGAAACACACGTACGCGAATTTTTATTGCGACACGTACAACCGTTGGCTAATATTGAACTTGAAGCACAAGAAATTGCTTTATTAAAATTAGCTGAATTGTCTATTCAAGACAATGATGAATCAACTGCCATTACGCACTGTAAAGCAGCAATTGAATTAAACGAACAGTCTATTGCTGCGCGTTTAATGTTAGCACGGCTATTATTAACTAATCACCCTAATTTAGCACAAGCACAGTGCAATATTATTGAAAGTTTACTAAGTCCAATACAAAATATAGAAAAAGATATAGAAAAAGATATAGAAAAAATATCTCTGTATGATTCTCAAATGAAAACCTTACAGACATTAAAAACAGATATTAATACGGTTTTAACACAACTCAATGATGCCTTAAATACGCCTGAATTAAAAGCATTAAAAGAGGCCGTCATTGCAAGCCCTAAAGATTTAAAAGCACGTTTATCATTAGCGACCTATTACCAAACAGTACAAGCCTTTGAATTAGCAGTGGAACACTTATTGGTGATGGTAGCACTTGACCGTAGTTTTGGTGATGATATTGCCCGAAAAAGCTTACTGGCTATTTTTAATCAAGCCAGTGAATTACCTGATAAAGTCAGACAATGGCGTAAACAATTGTCTGCTGCATTAAATTAATATGAATCATCAATCATTAATCAATCATCAATCAATCATCAATCAATTATTAATCAATTATTAATCAATTATTAATCAATTAATTAGCATCAATTTAATATAAACAATATGTTAAAAAATAACTTTAAACGTATTGTATTTAACGACCATTTAATTGTACTAAGCATACTAGCTATTACTTTGATGTGGGATTTTATGGGCTACGATATGACAGTAGCCCATTGGTTTGGTACAAAAATAGGATTTGTACTACAAAACAATTATTTATTAAAATTTGTTTTTCATGATGTGGGACAACACACTGCACGTTTGTTATTTATTGTACTCATCATCATGATATGGCGACCTTTAGGTGTGTTTAAACATATCCATAAAGCAAACCGCATACACATAGTACTTAGTGTTTTATTAGCCTCTGTAGTCATTATTGTAATTAAACGAATCAGCCAAACCAGTTGCCCATGGAGTTTAAGTGATTTTGGCGGTGTAATCCCTTATATTAGCCATTGGGAATGGAACATTAATACGCCTCAAGCTGGGCATTGTTTTCCAGGGGGACATGCCTCATCAGGCTTTGCTTTTATTGCAGCAAGCTTTTGGTTTAGAGATTATTCTTTACGTTTAAGCCGCTGGATATGGTGGCTAAGTAGCTTAACAGGATTCATATTTGGCTGGACGCAACAAATGCGTGGGGCACATTTTTTTAGCCATACTTTGTGGAGTTGGGTAATATGTGCCAGTGTTGGACTGATTTATTTTTATACTATTAAAAAAGCAAAATACTAAATGAACCATTTAACAACTTCTAACCTCTATATAGGGGTTATGACAGGGACTAGCCTTGATGGTTTAGATGCCGTTTTAGCAGATTTTTCCGTGCCAAATCGCCCACATATATTGGCTCATACCAGTATTGATTACCCATTAGATTTGCGGCTTGAAATGTTAGCCTTACAAGCAAGTAGTGATGGTACAGGCATCAACGAACTACACCGAAGCCGTGTTGCGGCTATTGCGTTGTCTCACTTACACGTTCAGGCATTACAACAATTATTATACGAAGCCTCAATAGATAGCCAACACGTCGCAGCCATTGGTGTACACGGTCAAACCGTACGTCATTTACCGCCAGGTGTATGCGGTAATCATTCTACAGCCTATACCATTCAGTTACTTGAACCTGCGCGTATTGCAGAAGCATTACAGTGCCTCGTTGTGAGCGATTTTCGTGCCAGAGATATTGCGGCAGGCGGACAAGGTGCACCTTTAGTACCTGCTTTTCACGCAGCGTTGTCTACTGATACCACTAAACCGATAGCCTTTGTTAATATTGGTGGTTTTGCTAATGTTACCTTATTAAATCCTTTAAAAAATCCTTTAGATATTACAAAAATTCAAGGTTTTGATACAGGACCAGGTAACGTTTTAATGGACGGCTGGATACAAAAACATTTAAACCAAGTATATGATAGCGATGGTACATGGGCGTCTGGTGGACGAGTCCATCAAGGTTTATTATCACACTTACAATCGCACCCTTATTTTTTACAACCCATACCTAAAAGTACAGGACGTGAAGTATTTAATATTAATTGGTTAGAATCTATATTAAACCGTGATGAATACTTACGCCTTAAATTATCCCCTGCTGATGTCCAAGCGACATTATGCGAATTAACCGCAATAACTATTGCACAAGCAGTTAATCAATATTTACCACAGTGTAGTAATCTGCTGGTCTGTGGAGGCGGGGCGTACAATCACTATTTAATGCAGCGTTTATCAAGCTACATACCTTGTAGCGTAGTGACTACAGAAATAATAGGTATTGCCCCACAACAGATGGAAGCCTTGGCATTTGCATGGTTAGCACGGCAATGTATGTTGGGTTTACCAGCTAATTTGCCTAAGGTAACAGGGGCAGCGGGTTTGCGGGTACTAGGCAGTATTTGCCCAGCGTAATAAACACATATAAATAAAATACAAATAATAAAGTATAAGTAATAAAGTATAGGTAATAACTTTAACCTACCGCACGTGGACCATCATGTAGCCCTTGTAATAAGTTGTACCAAGATTGGTTACAACCTTCATCAAGGGCATGAATAATTCCGCAATTAGGTTCGTGTCGATGTGTACAGTTATAAAAACGGCAGTTCACAATATTGGGCGTTAGCGTAGTAAAGGCTTCAATCCACTGATGAGGCGGCACATGGGCCAAACCAAAGTTTTGAAATCCAGGTGAATCAATGACTTCAAAATAAGGTGAATCAAGGCTGTTTTTTATACCCGACTGATACAGATAACTTGATGTAGTTGTATGTTTACCTGTGAGCGTTGCATTAGACAATGCTTGTGTTTGTACCCGTGCATCGGGAATTAATGTATTAATTAAGCTTGATTTACCCACTCCTGACTGACCTAAAATCAGGCAACGTCTACCGTACAAGGCAGGCAACAGAGCATTCACTGATGATACAGACTGTGTAGTCAGTGCGGTATAGGGAATACTTGCCGCATCTAACATTTTAATCAGTGGCATCAACACCTCAAAATCAGGTAAGTCTATTTTATTAAGTATGATATGTAGAGGTATGCCAGCCGTATGAGATGCGACTAAAGTTCGTGCCAATAAATCTAATAATGGGGCAGGTTGTGGAGCTAACATCAAAAAAACGCCGTCTAAATTAGCAGCAAAGCATTTTTGTTTAGTAATATCTGCACGGTACAAAGCATTGCGTCGTGGGTAAACTTTTGAAAGCCATAAGGTGTGTGAGGTGGGGTCTAATTCAACATCAACGGTATCACCGACTACACAACGCAAACTGGCTCGGCGAGGTGCAGCCGCTTGAATTGTGTTGTCCAACCACACTAAAGTACGCTTGCCGTAATCTGCCATAACGGTAGCCACAGCTGTATTAACGCTACTCACAGTACTACCTTGGTTAATTTTTGTAAAGCGGCCACACGCACAGAAGCAGGCGGATGACTGTCAAATACCAAACTGTATAATGGGTCTGGTGTAAGCGTGCTGGCATTGTCGCGGTACATCGCTACCAAGGCACTTTCTAGGGCTGTACTACTGGCATGTGTTGCTGCAAAAGCATCTGCTTCAAATTCATGTTTTCGGCTTAAGTGATTAGAAATAGGGTTTAGAAAAAATAAAATATAGCCTGACACCATACTAAATAGTAATAAAGCCATTGCTTCATTGCCACCATTTAAGTTAAATGGTACGCCCAGTGCTTGAAAAAAAACAGGTTGTTGCATCAAATAGCCCACGACTGCCAACATAATAAATAGACTCATAAATATCCATAGCATACGTTTAATCACATGTTTATGGTGATAATGCCCAAGTTCATGCGCCAATACCGCTTCAGTTTCTTCTGGGTTTAATTGGGTTAATAAAGTATCAAAAAATACAATACGTTTATTTTTACCCAATCCTGTAAAGTAAGCATTGCCATGACCACTGCGTTTACTGCCGTCCATGACAAAAATATGGGTTAAGTTAAACTGACACCGCTGTGCCAATGCTTCAATACGTGCTTTGAGTACATTGTCATTTAAAGGCGTAAATTTGTTAAACAACGGTGCAATCCACGTTGGATAAACCCATAGTATTAGCAAGTTAAATCCAATCAATAGACTACCAGCCCAAATCCACCAAGTCGCTCCTAATGTTTGCATAATCCATAATAATATACCCAATAAAGGCAAGCCAATCACTGCCCCTAATAATAAATTTTTTATGGTGTCAGTCCAAAAAGTAGCTTGAGTACTACGGTTAAAGCCAAAGCTGGCTTCTAGTTTAAACTGTGCTACCCAAGACAAAGGTAAGTCTATCAGTGTCCCAATTACACCAAATGCTATGAATAATAGTAAGCCAGTCCATATATTGTTTATATTTAATTCAGACAATAAATTAACTAAACTACTAAGTCCGCCTCCTAAAGTCCAAGCCATTAAGACAAGTAACTCTAATGCTAGGGTTATTAAGCTAAATTTAATTTTAGCTTGGGCATAATCAGCTGCTTTTTGATGTTGTTCTAAAGTGATGTTTAGTGCAAATGCACTGGGAACGGTATTGCGGTTACGAGCGATATGACGACTATGACGCAGCATAAGGTATAAGCGTGCGGTGGTATAAATAATTGTAATAGCTAAAAAAATGTAAGTCCAAAACATAGAATGTTCCTAATAATAAATTAAAGTGCTATAACGCTTTAATGTATTATATGCTTTGCTTTAAAAAAAGTTTTAATAGCTAATATTTTTATTATTTTTAATATTTTTAATATTTTAAAAAATTTGAAAGCTGTACACAGCACTACACCTTAAGTTATAGTGATATGTACAGTTTTATTGATTGATTTGGAACAAACCTAACCAAGGTTTTATTAATTTTTTAAATTACTCTTTCAATAACCTAATTTACTGCCTTGAATAACAATTATTGGTCCTTTAGCATTTTCTTTTGCAGGCTTATGTGAGTGATCTTCGGCTTTTGCTGCGTTTTTTCCACTGTAAAAAGAGATTTCTAGAGTATTCTCTTTTTTATTATTACTGGTTGTATTGGCTTTTATCATGACCCATTCATCTGCGCCATTTGAAGCAATACTAGAGGATATGATCTCTATCACAGGATAACCTACCTCTATACCCCGTCTATCCTGATGATTAATATATCTATTACTATGAACATCGCCTGAATGTAAAATAACACCTTTTATTTTTTTATCTTTAATAAAATTTAACAAATTTTTTCTTTCATCAGGTGCATCAGACCAAGATGCATTGCCTGCACTATTAAATGTTTGTCCAACGGCCAATACTTTAAATACAGCATCAGATTTAGACAATTTATTCTTTAACCAGTTCAATTGGTCATTGCCTAAAAAATCTTTACCAGGGTTTTTAAAGTAACGCCCATCCAACATAAAAAACTCTACATCGCCTCGTTTGAACGAATAATAGATACCTTTATTGTCTTCGCCATATCCTGGGTTAGCCCAAACGTCCATAAAGGCATCTCTAGCTGAACGCTCATCTGTATCGGTTCCGTCTGAATTATTTTTTCCAAAATCATGGTCATCCCAAATAGCATACGTAGGTACATCTTTAATGATATTTTTAAAGTTTTTAATATTACGTTGTAGTTTATGAGAGTTTAATTTATCACCTCTATCATTTGTATCTGAATAAACATTGTCACCTAATAAAAGCATTAAATCAGGTTTAAGTTCTCTGGCTCTTATAAACGAAATTTGCTCTTCATCTTTTTGTCTTCTTATACAAGAGGCTAAAACATATTTAAATATTTTATCGCTTGATGCCGTTTTAAATGTACCTGATTCAGCAATTTTATTATTAACCAGTACATCATAATAATAGCGAGTATTTCTTTTTAAGTTCTTTAAATTAGCCAATGAAGTATTAAGCCGCTCATCTCTGGGGGGCATATTGACTACGGTACAATTTTTACTATTTGCAGCCGTTTTATACTGCACTTTAACACTATCATTTTTATTGTCCGCATAAGCCCAAATCATAGAACTATCTGAATCAGTATGGCCAACTAAAGGCCCTGCCTTTAATGAACCATTATTTTTTGTAATACATTGGTCAGCGTAAGATTGAGTCAATAATCCTAATCCTAAAAGGGCAGCCATTGTGATGCTTTTTTTTATAGATGTTAATTTAATATCTTTAATACCAGTATTATTAATAATATTAAAATTATTAATGTTATCAGTGTTGGTAGTTATATTATTTTTCATGATATAGTTTCCTTTTTAAATACTTGATTTATTTTGGTTGTCTATAGCTCACTTTATAATAAAAGTATAGACATTACTACTCA
>JBDLSY010000105.1:0-25647 GCA_039805985.1 Pseudomonadota bacterium
ACATGGTCATTTGGGTGTAAAAATTCATACTCCCCTTTAGCATGCCCCATTAATTCTAAGCCACGGTTGGCAATAACTTCATTAGCGTTCATATTAGTACTAGTACCTGCCCCGCCTTGTATGACATCGACCACAAATTGTTCGTGTAAGTTACCTGCAATGAGTTCGTCACAGGCAGCAATAATCGCTTTGGCATGCATACTATTTAAAGTGCCTAGCTCAAAATTTGCTTGTGTTGCTGCTTTTTTAACATGCGCTAAAGCGACGATTAAATCAGAGCAAGAGCCTATTTTTGAACCCGTAATCGGGAAATTTTCTAAAGCACGTAATGTGTGTACACCCCAATAAGCTGCGCTAGGAATGTTGCGTTCACCTAAAAAATCATGTTCTAAACGGGTATTGGTTGTAGTGGTAATCATATTGATCCTTGAAAAAAACTATAAAAAACTATAAAAAATTATAAAAAATAAAATGAATAAAGCAAAAAATTAAATAAAAGCTAAATAAATATGAAAGTAAATATGAAACAGTGCTTTACTTAAAAAATGATTTTAAGGCTTAATAATAAAAATAGAATAAAAATAGAATAAAAAGTATTCATTTATTCACAAAGTGTAATGCTTTAAATATATATTTATAGACTGTTTACATGGCTATAAGTAATGCCATGCTTTAAAATTGAAAAATTATGACTTCTACAGCGACCTCAACAGACGAATCAATCAATCAATTTAACAATACAAGTACTGTTTTGTTAGATAATCTGCCCCATACAACAGGGTTGTTGTATTATTTTAAACACAAGCGTATTAGCGATTATATATTTGCCTTATTTGCCCTAAGTGCGGCATTTTATTGGCTTATTGTCAATACTAATATAAATATTTATGACCAATCTATTTTAGTGGGTGTGACATTAAGTAGTGTTGCACTGGGTTGGGCATGGCGACCTTTGCAAGTATTAATGGCTGCGGTGGCTCTATTGTCTGTATGGGCAGTTCATTTATATGCTGGGCAACTAAACAATGCCGAACAGGTTTTTTTACTTAAATATGTATTGAATAGCCAGCGTACAATTGCGTTTATGGGGATTAGCTTTGTATTGTCATTGTGTGCTTATTGGTTAGGGCTGCTGGCATATAAGCCCCGTGCATTGTGGACAGGGACAGCCTTATCGTGGATTGCGATAGGGTTTGGTTTTTTGGGTCTAATGATGCGCTGGCACGAAAGCCATTTATTGGGTGCAGATATTGGCCATATTCCAGTCAGTAATTTATATGAAGTATTTATATTGTTTGCCTTATTAACGGCAGCTTTTTATTTGTATTATGAGGATAAATATCAAACCCGTGCGTTGGGCGGTTTTGTGATGTTAGTCGTAGTCGCTGCAGTAGTGTTTTTGTTTTGGTACAGTATTGACCGTCAAGCACACGAAATAGCTCCTTTAGTACCTGCACTACAAAGTTGGTGGATGAAAATACACGTGCCTGCCAATTTTATTGGTTATGGGACATTTAGTATGTCAGCGATGGTCGCATTTGCTTATTTAGTAAAATATTATGCCGAGCAAACGCAACATAAGTCATGGAATAGAGTTATACCGTTATTTATTTTAGGGGTATTGTTGTTAATTGCACCCGTTATTTTTCGTAAAAATATAGATACTTTAGCTTTAGTATGGTGGTTAACTTATTTTGGTGTCAGTAGCTTGATTGTTGGTGGTATTTTATTAGCTCGCAGACGCATTGCCCAAGTATTGCCTGCTTTTGAAGTATTAGACGATATTATGTATAAATCAATTGCGGTTGGTTTTGCATTTTTTACCGTTGCAACTATTTTAGGAGCCTTATGGGCTGCTGATGCGTGGGGTACTTATTGGCAATGGGATCCGAAAGAAACGTGGGCTTTAATTGTTTGGCTTAATTATGCGGCGTGGTTACATTTGCGTTTTATCAAAGGAATGCGTGGCGTTATTGCCAGTTACTGGGCATTAGTCGGTTTATTAATCACAAGTTTTGCTTTTTTAGGCGTTAATATGTGGCTAAGTGGCTTACACAGTTATGGTGCGTTATAAACTTTATTAAGTTTATTAAAAACGACATATTTTTTATATAATTTTATATTTATTTTTATATTTATTTTAAACTTTTCTGTTTTCTATTTCTTCTATCAATAATATAGGATATTACGATGACTACTTTAAGTTTGCCGACTGCTTCGCGTGCTTTATCAATGGGTACAACCAGCTTAAACACTTTGATGTCAGGGCTTGTGTCTTCGGCACATGGCAGTATTGAAGCCTACATTAGTGCGGTGAATAAAACACCTTTGTTGTCCTTAGAAGAAGAGCAAATTTTAGCCAGACGCTTGCGTGACCAAGATGATTTAGAAGCGGCTCAACGCTTAGTCATATCCCATTTACGGTTAGTCGTTAGTACGGCACGCAGTTATTTAGGCTATGGATTGCCGCATGCTGATTTAATACAAGAGGGCAATGTAGGCTTAATGAAAGCTGTACGTCGCTTTGATGCCGATCGTGGTGTTCGCTTGGTTAGCTTTGCTTTACACTGGATTCGTGCTGAAATTCATGAATATATTATTAAAAACTGGCGTATGGTCAAAGTAGCCACTACTAAAGCCCAACGAAAGTTGTTTTTTAACTTACGTAGCTTAAAAGCTGCTACAGAAGCTAATCGTATTGGCGATGAGCAAGGCCGTATTGGCTTATTTGAGCACGATGTGCAGCACATCGCTAAATCTTTAAATGTTGCTGAATCAGATGTACGCGAAATGGATGTTCGCATGAACGGTGCTGATGTTTTACTTGACCCAGTCAATGAAGATGGTGAAGCAATCTTTGCGCCAATCACGTGGTTAGAAGATGAGCGTACCGAACCTACACAGGTTATGGCACGTAAAGAACGTGAAAATTTAGTGACAGTAGGTGTGCCCAATGCTTTAGTGCAGTTAGACAAGCGTAGTCAAAGAATTGTTAAAAGTCGCTGGTTAGCTGCAGAGGGTAAATCTTTAACACTACACGACTTAGCAGCCGAATTTAATGTCAGTGCTGAAAGAATTCGACAAATTGAAGCGGCTGCCTTAAAAAAAATGCGTCTATTAATGAGTTAAACCTAGGGCTTATACACAAACAAGTTGCTTGACTACTTTTGCGTGAGTTTTAAAACAAGCACGAACTAAAATTAGCGTTTTTGTAATAAACGTGCAGCATCCAAAGCAAAGTAAGTCAAAATACCATCAGCCCCTGCCCGCTTAAATGCCAGTAAACTTTCCATCATTACTTTGTCATGGTTAAGCCAGCCTTTTTCTGCTGCTGCTTTAATCATGGCATACTCGCCACTGACTTGGTACACAAAAGTGGGTACACCAAAAGCCTGCTTAACACGGTATAAAATATCCAAATACGGCATACCTGGTTTTACCATCACCATATCAGCGCCTTCAGCAATGTCTAAAGCGACTTCTCTTAGGGCTTCATCGCTATTGGCACAGTCCATTTGATAGGTATTTTTGTCAGCAGTACCTAAATGATTGGCACTACCCACTGCATCGCGAAATGGTCCATAAAAACTACTGGCATATTTAGCGGAATACGCCATAATTTGAGTATGAATGTGTTTATGGGCTTCTAAACCCAGACGAATAGCCTGTATCCGTCCGTCCATCATATCACTAGGGGCAATAATATCAGCACCTGCATTTGCCTGCATAATGGCCATTTTTGTTAATAGAATAATTGTCTCATCATTTAAAATATAGCCGTGTTCATCTAATACACCGTCTTGACCATGGCTAGTATATGGGTCTAACGCAATATCAGTCAGGATACCTAAATTTGGGTGGGCTGCTTTAATCGCTTTAATCGCTTTAGGAATTAAGCCTTGATTATTGAGTGCTTCACGTCCTTCAGGGTCTTTTAAGTGTGATTCAATCACTGGAAATAATGCGAGTACAGGAATACCTAACTCAACACAGTCATTAGCCGCTTTTAATGCACCATCAATAGACACACGGCACACACCTGGCATACTAGCAACAGGTTGTGATATACCATGGCCTTCTACTATAAAAATAGGGTAAATTAAGTCATCAGCAGACAAGCTGTTTTCACGAACTAATCGCCGCGAAAATTCATTGCGACGCGCACGCCGTGGACGACTTGCTGGAAAGGCAGCGGGTGGTAAAAAAAAGTTTGACATCAAAATATTCTGTTTGTAATAAAGTAAGCTATAAAAATTATTAATCTCATTTAATTTTAATTATTAATCAAATTCAATACGTTTTAATAATTGTTTGTGCAAGCGATCGTATTTTTGCATCAGGGCTGTGTTTTAAAACAAGTTCGGCATTGAGACGGGTCTGTTCTAGCGAATTTAAAAATGCTTGGTCTTGCGAGATTGTTGTAGGTATAACTGCAGAATATATGACAGGTGGCGTACGATCAACCCAGTGGAAAATAGCCAATGAAATGAAAGTCACTAATACAGTGGTGATTATCGTGTAATAAGACAATAATTTGACTATGACACGGTTATCTTTAAGTTTCCAGCCTAATCCCGCAATGGTTAAAATAAGCCCTAAAGGGGTTACCCAACTGGCGATAGGCACTTTGGGGAAAGTAATGTGTTGTATTGCCCCTGTGAAAAATCCAATGCCTAGCGATAAAAAAATACTAATTAATAATATATCTAATACAGATTCACTGGGAGCGTCACCTTGTGCAGCTAGATATTCATCAATAAAATTACCAATAATAAATAAACTAATACCGATTGTAGCGACGATGAGCGAGCGTATATGACGGTCGAAAAAGCCATTATTAACTGAACCTGATATAAGCGAACCGCCTGTGCATTTGCATAATAAAGCGAGATGACGTAGTTGAAATGTGCTGATATGATACATATTAGATGATTTAGGTATGATTATTAATATTACCGCTAGTTACCAAAGCTATGGGTAATAATCAAACAATTGTTACGATTTTTTTATTTAAAATGGCATTATGAACACATTAACGACAATCCCTGTACCCTCTACATCTATTTTAAATAAAGACAGCATTCATCGCAATGAAGCAATTAATAACGAAGCAATAAACGAAATAATAAATGGAACTATAAATAAAATTATAAATGAAACTGAATTAACGCCTTCTCCTAATACACTTGGTTTACGCTTAAAAACAAATAAAAATAGCCTAAATGAAGCTGTTGAGTTATTGTCCTCTATGCGATTTTCTATCGCCTTATTAATGTTGGTAGCCTCTGCCAGTGTGATAGGTACAGTCGTTGAGCAAAATAAACCATGGGTCAATTATGTGAATCAGTTTGGAGTATTTTGGGCAGAAATATTACAAAATCTAGGTGTATTTTCAGTCTATAACGCGTGGTGGTTTTTATTAATAATGGCTTTTTTAGTGGTGTCTTTGGTATTATGTTTGTTACGAAATGTGCCTTCTATGTTGCGAGAAATGCGTAGTTTTAAGGAACGTATGGGGCGTGCTGGGGTGTTAGCACACCCTCATCGCGGTCAAAGTATTCAGCCTGCTAATTTATTAGACACACACAGTGCTGTCATCGCTCATTTAAAACAAGCGGGTTATCGTTTTAATAGTCAATTACGTGGCGATACACTCACTGAACAAATGATTGCCGCTAAAAAAGGTACGACTAATCGCTGGGGATATATTTTAGCCCACAGTGGAATGGTGATTGTTTTAGTCGGTGGGCTTTTAGACAGTGAATTACCGTTAAGATTAGTCGGTTTAGTTCGTGGGGCAGTCCCTGTACAAGACAATCAATTCATTTCGCAAGTTCAATCGGTGAGCCGTTTACCATTAAATAACCCTAGTTACCGAGCCAATGTTTTAATACCCGAAGGTGCGAGTACACGCAATGCGGTGGTTAATTATCAAGACGGTGTACTAGTTCAACCATTGCCATTTGAATTAACACTAAAAAAATTCAATGTTGAATATTATTCAACAGGAATGCCAAAATTATTTACTAGTGATGTGATTGTTCGCGACCCTGATACCGGTGAAAGTTTTGAAAAAAGAATTATTGTCAATGAACCCTTAAACTACAAGGGTGTAACGGTTTATCAAAGTAGTTTTGATGACGGTGGCAGTCGCTTACAACTCAAAGCTTATCCATTAATAGGGCAAAAAAACGATACTTTTGCGTTAAAAGGCATTGTTGGCAACAATATTTTATTAGCCGATCGCTCTGCTTTAACTGTAGAATTGTCAGCGTATCGGCCTATTAATGTAGAAGATTTTTCTAACACAGCTTTAACTAAGTCTTCGACTGTATCCGATAATTTGAATACTGTATTAGGTGTGCCTGCCCCCCGCAATAAACATTTGCGTAACGTAGGACCTTCCGTTATGTATAAATTACGCGACAGTGCAGGTCAAGCAAAAGAATACCATGCGTATCAATTACCGATTAAATTAGGTGATGATGGGCAAATTGATGAATCAGCACAAGCTATATTACTACTGGGTATGCGAAATACGCCCAGTGAAGCCTTTAAGTTTATACGTTTTCCAGCTGATGAAAATGGCACAGCATTAGAATATATGCGCTTAAGAGCTGCGTTGGCTAACCCGACTATACAACAGCGTGCAGCAGCGGCCTTTGCTTTAAAAAGTGCTACTGGAGAAGGGCGAAGTATTGAATCAAGACAGCAACTACAAATGAGTGCTGAAAAAGCTTTAAGTATGTTTGCTGGCACAGCTCAATCAGGTGGTTTTACGGCAATTGCGGCATTTATTGATAAAAATGTGCCTAAAGCACAAGCAGAAACTATGGCAATGGTTATTTTAAGAGTGTTGTCGGGCGTTACGTGGGACGTATGGCAGCAAGCAAGAGTTGAAGCAGGATTGCCTATTTTAAATAACACAGAAGCCAATCAATTGTTTTTACAAACTGCTTTAACGGCATACAGTGATAGTTTTTTACTAGGTTCGCCTTTTATACTTCAACTAGAAGAGGCACAACATAAACAAGCTAGCGTATTTCAAGTCACCAAAAGTCCAGGTAAGTCAATTGTTTATTTAGGGGCTTTACTATTAGTAGCAGGTATATTTGCTATGTTTTATATCCGTGAGTGTCGTTTATGGGTATGGTTAAAAGTAATTGATGAAAATAATACTGATGTTGTATGGGCCTTATCTGCACCTAAGCGTGGTTTAGCTTTTAAAAATGAATATGTACATTGGCAGCGTATTTTAGGTAACAAAGCATAATATGAAGCCTACACTTAATCCGACATGGCTAGACGGTTTACCTCGTTGGGTCAGTCCAAATCACAATGCTAGACCCATCGGTAGTACCATAGACACAGTGGTAATACATAATATTTCTTTGCCACCTGAATCATTTGAACCGCGTTGGGTTAGGCGGTTATTTATGAATCAATTGCCACATTATCAGTTGCATCACCCTTATTTTTTTGAGATAGCTTATTTACGGGTATCTGCCCATTTTTATATATCACGGCGTGGACGAGTAATACAGTGTGTGGGTGTGCATCGCCGTGCTTGGCATGCAGGGCAATCATATTTGGTGACGCCGCAGGATACTCGTCATAATTTAAACGATACATCAATAGGCATTGAGTTAGCAGGTTCAGACTTTATTCCTTTCACCGAAGCACAATACGTGGCTTTATACCGTTTGTTATTGCGTTTAAATAAATTACTGCCTCTACGTTACATCACAGGACACAGCAATATTGCACCATTACGAAAGACTGATCCTGGACCTTGTTTTGATTGGATACGTATTCAAAAAAAACTCCCGATAAATTTGATAGCTTTGACTAAATAAAAATAGTCGTTTATAATATGCACTATGATTAAAAAGTATAGATGTTAGGGGGTATAGCTCAGCTGGGAGAGCGCTTGCATGGCATGCAAGAGGTCAGCGGTTCGATCCCGCTTATCTCCACCAAGTACTTTTTAGATTACGGTTATAGGTTATAATTATGTGGTAGATGGTAAATTGTTCAGTTTTTAAAGTTTGGTCCCCATCGTCTAGAGGCCTAGGACATCGCCCTTTCACGGCGGTAACCGGGGTTCGAATCCCCGTGGGGACGCCATATAGATCAGGAGCGGTAGTTCAGTTGGTTAGAATACCGGCCTGTCACGCCGGGGGTCGCGGGTTCGAGTCCCGTCCGCTCCGCCAAATGATAAAAATCGTTACAAGTAATTTGCTTGTAACGATTTTTTATTTTTTTCTATCTCTTTTTCGCTTCTTATTTTTTACCTGCATTGTTTTACCAATAGAGAAAGTAATTTTTCTAAAAAAGCTTTATTTGAATTATTTTAGTGTTTAAAAAACCCCGCAATTTTTATTTGCGAGGCTTTTTAGCGAAGCTTAATTTAAATTAAGCAATTTTCTTTACGGTGGCAGTCGCTTTTGCTGCAACGTTAGCTACGGGTGTTGTAATTGCTGTCAAAGCATTGTCAAACAATTTAGTAACTTGTGTTTCATAATTAGCTTGTGCGGTTTTGACATGATTCGCTACTTGTTCAAATACACTAACAATCGATTGCGAGGCATTTTTGGCCATACCAACAAAGGGCTCACCTTCGTTAGACATTTTTTTAATGCTTGTATCAACCGCACTATTGGCTTCAGTAGCAAACGCTTGGTAGCTCTCTTGAACTTTAGCTGTTAATTCTTTTTGTGCTGCTAAAGTTAAATTAAATAATTGTTGTGCATGCTTAATCATTGATTCAGCGACAGGTTGTACGTTATTTTGGATAGACTGTGCATTGGCTGCTAAATCTTTATTTGTTGTCAAATTTTCAAATTGAGTTTTAACTGTATCTGCTTGGCTTTGTAACCAATTTTGTTGTGCTGCCGCAATTTTGGCTGTATGGGCTGTAAATACTTTAGCAAATTCATTTGATTGTTTTGATAAAGCTGCTTGAGCTTGTGTAAAATTAAATGTGTTCATGTTGATTATTACCCTAGTGTTTTTGTAAAATTACAAATCATGAGTTGTACACCTATAGATTTGTAGCAGTACACATTGTGTTGTGTTTTGATTTTTAAATGTTGCGGTGCAACATAAGTAGACTATAGCAACTTTTTTCAGTGTATGCAAGTCACTTTATGAATGCACAATAATACGTATTAATATTGATTACCATTTAGGTTTAGTATTCTTTATTTATAACAATAAATAATACTAAATATTACAGTAAAGTTAATAAAGGCTAATATGTCATTCAATTTGAATCGTGTGCAGTACTCAAGCCATACACAGTACGATAGCTTATTACGGTTGTTACTCACACATGATGGTTCAACGACTCGGTTGTGTGGTGCTGTCAATAATAATGCTATGGTTATTTACTTACACGAACAATATGTTCTTAGCACGACTGAATCTGTTTTATCACCGTTAGCGAATGAATTAAATACTACTTTAGGTGGCACGCATTGGTTACAACGAATAACTAGCTTGCACAATGCTGATGGTGATGTGTTTATGGATAATCTTAGCTTTACAAGGCTTGATGCCGTACCTACTTGGTTTTTAAACGCACTTAATGAGGGAAAAATGCCGATAGGCAAACTGTTAGACCAGCTATTTATTCAACGTAAACCCGTTGATACCAGTTCATCTTTACAGGCTTTGTTATGGAATACAGTAGGACTAACTGACCAACGGGCAAGCCGTAGCTATAAAATCACAACACCAGACAACGCTTTTATGTTGATTTTTGAGGTGTTTCGTGATGCAGTACGGTTTAAATTGACTTAATTATGACCATTGATTAATAAATTGCCCAACGCCAATACCCGCAGCCCGCCCCGTTGCCCAACAAGCAGTCAGTAAATAACCGCCTGTTGGTGCTTCCCAGTCTAACATTTCACCCGTACAAAATACAGTGGGAATGTTATGTAACTGATAATCATGCCCTAAAGATTCCCATGCTACACCGCCTGCACTGCTAATGGCTTCGTCCAATGGACGAGTAGACAATAAAGAAATTGGTAAATTTTTAATAGCTTGTGCCAGCTTTATTGGATTATTGAGTATCTCAATCTGTAAACATTCTCGAAGCAAAGTAAACGCGGTATTATTTAACCTTAAACGGCTATTTAAATGCCCAGAAAGGCTACGCGATCCACGCGACTGACAAGCCAATAAAACCTCTGTATTGCTATGATGTGGTAGTAAATCAATATAAATAACATAAGGTATTTTAAGGTGTAGACCATCACGCCAAATACGGCTGTGTGCATAGACTATGCCACCTTCAATACCGTTTTTTGTTAAGATTAATTCACCTATTTTTTGTGAGCCATTGTCATTAATCGCAATATTTTTTAAAACAGCCCCTGCTTGCTTAGCAATAAAAAAATCACTCCACGACACGTTAAACCCACAATTAGCAGGCATTAAGGGATTTATTAACACGCCATAATGACTCAAAATAGACTGCCATGCACCGTCACTACCTAACTTACGCCATGAACCACCGCCTAAAGCCAACACTGTTGCATCAGCATTAATCTGAATTATGCCATTAGGTGTTTCAAAATATAAATTTTTATTTGTTTTATTTGTTTTATTTGTTTTATTTGTTTTATTATTAATATCAGTTTCAATGGTAGGACTAAACCCTAACCAACGATGACGGCTATGAAACTGTATACCTTGTGCTTTTAAACGGGCTAACCAAGCCCTCAATAAAGGAGCGGCTTTCATTTGTTCAGGAAATACCCTGCCACTGCTGCCTACAAATGTTTCAACACCTAAATTAGTACACCATTGACGTAAAGCTTGACCATCAAAAGCACATAGTGTGCCTAATAATAGGTGAGACTGTGATTGATAACGCTTAAAAAATAAGTCGTTGGGTTCACTGTGCGTTAAATTTAAGCCGCCAATGCCTGCTAATAATAATTTTCTACCTACGCTAGGCATCGCATCAAACACATGAATATTACGAACGCCCATATTTGCGGCGGTTTCTGCAGCCATTAGCCCTGCTGGACCTGCACCAATAATTGCCAATGTAATTGTTGTATTCATAATAGTTTTAAATATAAAGTTTATATTAAATATTAAGTTTAAATACTAAGTTTAAATACTACGTTTAAATACTAAGTTTAAATAATAGGTTTAAATACTAAGTTTAAGATGAGTTTTAATATGGGTTAAAGCCTCTATTAAACAGTCTACATCGGCTATGGTATGTAAACAAGACAGAGTAATACGTAACCGTGCTGTACCTACGGGTACTGTTGGTGGACGAATCGCAGCCACCCAAAAACCTTGCTGCCATAATGCTTGCATCACCGCTAAAGCAGCACTGTTACTGCCTATTAATAACGGCTGAATCGGCGTGTTAGAAGGTAATAACTGCCATGTATTAGGCTTTAATGCTAAAAAACTCAACATACTGTGTTTAAAGTAAGCAATTAAATCTCGTAAATACGCTTGTCGCAATGTTTCTTGTGTCATTACACGTAAACTTGCACGTACACTACTGGCCAGCAGTGCTGGCGGAGCAGTTGCAAAGATATAACTGCGTGTTGATTGCATCAACCATTCAATTAATGTGCTATCACCCGCCACAAAAGCCCCTGCAACACCGGCTGCTTTACCTAAAGTTGCCATATACAGAATACGGCGTTTAAAATACTGGTGTGTTAAGCCTACTTGCATCAGACTGCCTGCACCTTTTTCACCTAATACACCAAAGCCGTGGGCATCATCTAACAATAATAGTGCGTCATAGCGTTCAGATAATTCATATAACGCTGTAATATTAGCAAGGCTACCGTCCATACTAAATACCGCGTCACTGATAATTAATTTACGTATAGCCGTACTGTTTTTTAAGCTATTTTCTAACATCACTAAATCTTTATGGGCATAACGATGAATCACCGCTTTAGACAAACGTGCACCATCAATTAAACACGCGTGGTTTAGTTGGTCAGAAAAAATCGCATCACCTTCTCCGACTAAAGCAGGCACAATTCCCATATTTGCTGCATATCCCGCATAAAAATATAAAGCACGTGGTAAGCCTACAAAGGTAGCTAACTCTTCTTCTAAACATTGATTTTCAAAACTATGCCCAGAGACCAAAGGCGAAGCACCCGCCCCAACGCCAGTACTACATGCGGTCTGGCAAGCTGCCGCAATTAAGTCAGCATGACGTGATAAACCTAAATAATCATTGCTACAAAAAGCCAATACAGTTTCGTCTGTATGGTTTTGTGTGTCAATTACCCTAAGATTTGCCCCTTGTGCAGGCATCACTACGCGACGAGTTCGGCGTAAATGGGCATTGTCTAAATTTACAATCGCATCAGAAAAGTTGTCTAACCAAGAAGGGTGTACTGACTTTAAGACCATACAATATTACTGTTGATAATTACTTCGTCTAAACCTTGATAAGGAATATGAGCCAACAAAGGTGTATTTAAGATACCTTGTAAATACTGTATATTGTCTTGTTGTACAGGCATATTGGGTTCTAATTCATTGGCTACCCAGCCGACTAATTGCAAACCTTCATGGCGAATGGCTTGTGCCGTTAGATGTGCATGGTTTAAACAACCTAAACGCAAGCCCACTACCAAAATAACAGGGATATTTAAGGCACGGGCTAAATCAGCCCCTGTTGTTGTGGGTGATAACGGCACATAAAACCCGCCTGCACCTTCAACAATTACAATATCAGCGTTCTGCATTAGTGTTTGATGGCAAGCGACCAAATGCGGTATATCAATCATAAGCCCTGCAATAGCGGCTGCAATGTGGGGCGATACCGCTTCATGCAACAATACAGGGTTATCTAATTGTGGGGATACTGCCGTGTTAGACGCAGCCCGTAACTGTATAACATCGTCGTTGTTTAGTACCCCGTTAATCAATGTTGTACCTGCCGCAACAGGCTTCATGCCCACTATTTTTAAATGTTGATACTGTGAATGAGCCGTTAAATATTTTAAAAGCAATGTTGCAAAATAAGTTTTACCTATACCTGTATCTGTCCCTGCAATAAAACAAGACCACGGCGTAGATATATTGAGTTGCTTTAAAGTGTGAGACGAGTGAGTATTCATCAAAAGATATTAATTAAAGATGGGTTCAATGTTATACATCGTAAGGGCAACCCTTGTGGTTGCCCTTCTTCGTTATCGCCGTCATTATTTGGGTATCCACAAGTATTGTCCTTACAAGTGGTATTCATATTATTTGGGTAACCACAAGGGTTACCCTTACAAGTGGTATTCGCATTATTTTAGCTACATAGACATTAACCTTCATCTAAGGTTGAATCTAAAGCAAGCAACGCCGCTGTGGCTAAAAACTGTGCTTCATCTAAACTGATGGTGTACGGTGGCATAAAATAAAGTGTACGTCCAATCGGACGCAATAAAACGCCTTGTTTTAACGCATTAGCATAATACCGTGCCGCAAAATGTGGCTTATCCGTATCAATATCCCACGCCCAAATCATACCTAAATGCCGTGCATGCTTGACTTTAGGGTGTTGATTTAATACGCTAAATACACTATTTAATTGTGAGGCATGAATAATATTATTAATCAGTACATTATTAGATTCAAATAATTCTAACGTTGCCAAAGCAGCACGACACGCCAGCGGATTACCTGTATAAGAATGGGAATGTAAAAAGCCACGGGCAACGTCATCATGATAAAACGCCTGATAAACCTCATCAGTGGTGAGTACAACAGACAAAGGTAAAGTACCACCCGTTAGCCCTTTAGATAAACAAATAAAGTCGGGCAAAATATTAGCGTGTTGATGGGCAAACAATTTGCCTGTTCGCCCAAAACCTGTTGCAATTTCATCTACTACTAAATGAACTTTGTATTGTGTGCATAAAGCCCGTGCTAAACGCAAATACTCTGCATCAAAAAACACCATACCCGCCGCACATTGCACCATAGGTTCTAAAATAAACGCTGCTGTACTGGCGTGGTGTTGCATTAACCAGACTTCTAGTAAGCCTGCCGCATGACGGGCAAGGTCTATTGATGATTCATTTGCGGTTGCATAACGAATATCAGGGCTAGGAACTGTGTCTGCCAAGCGGACTAAAGACGCGTAGCTATCGCGAAACAATTGAATATCTGTAACCGCCAAAGCCCCCACAGTTTCGCCGTGGTAGCCGCCTGCTAAACCGACAAAGCCATTTTTATTAGGTAAGCCTTGATTACGCCAATAGTGTGCACTCATTTTTAAAGCAACTTCAGTAGCAGATGCCCCATCACTGCCATAAAAAGCATGCCCTAAGCCTGTTAAATGGGCTAGTTTTTCAGACAAATCAACGACGGGTTGATGCGTTAAACCAGCCAACATAATATGGTGCATGTGTCCTAACTGGTCAATCAATGCCGCTTGAATAGCGGGGTGATTATGCCCAAACAAATTCACCCACCATGAACTAATGCCATCTAAATAACGCCGCCCTTCAAAATCATATAACCAAACTCCATTTGCTTTAGCAATGGCAATGAGTGGTTGATGTTCATGCCTTTTCATTTGTGTGCAAGGATGCCAAACATAGCGCATACTGCGTTCAATTAAAGCCGTATTAGGTGTCATAAAAAAGTGTTATAAAAGCTAACTATATTTTAAATACTATTGATAATATTGCCGTTGTTATTAATATTAACGCTGTTATTAATATTGTTAGTGCTAGTATTATTAGTATTATTAATATTATCAGGATTAACTTCACTATCGTCTGGCAACGTTAGGGCTACAGTGAGTATTGAGGCGTCTTCAATGTCATCGACTAGCGTTTCAAAAGGTGCGGCATCACCCTCTTGAGTACCGCCTTCTCCCGCAAAACGGCCTTGTACACTTAAATCAAGTTCGTCCCAACTTAAAATATCTACAACGACAGGACGCCCACGTTGCCCATCTGGTAAACCACTTAAAGTAATAAATAAAGGCACATTACGCAAGCGTACTGTGTCTTGTCTTATGACTACAGCATCAAACCGACCTGTTCCTTCAGGGGCTTGTTGCATTAACCAACGCAAACACCAATACCGCTCCATGTTGTTCTGATGGGTAGAATATGCACTGTATTGTTCATCAAACGTATTGACAATAGCATATAAATCAACATCTTTCGGTTTATAGGGGGCTTGTAACAAAGCTAAGTTACCATACTGTGTACAAGCCAATAGCTGCGTTTGATTAACTAAATCGCTATAACGGCGTAAAGGTGAAGTAAACCAACCATAATGTGCAACACCGATTGATTCGTGTGGCATGGGTGTGGTACTCATTTTTACTTTGCCAAAACGTTGCCCGCGAAATACACCAGGGACACCCAATTTAGCTAACCAGCCAGCCCAAGTTGAATTAGCAAAAATCATCATCTCTGCCACAATAGCATCAAGCGGTGCCCCGCGTTTACGGCTAGTAATATTTACAATGGCTTGATTGATATTTTTATCTTCGCCCCAAGTTACTGCAAAGTTAAAATCAGCACGGTTTGTCCCTTCAGGCTTACCACGCATTTCATCACGCTTAGCTGACAGCACAGCTTTTAAAGCAAATAAATACGTAATTTCCGCTTGAAAAGGTACATGGTCAGGCAGTGTCCCCGCTTCTATATCGGCTTGTAAAATAAGAGGTTCTAAAACATCAGTGCGTAAATTGGCCACTAATGGCACACGTTCAAGAACAGTACGAGTGGATAGTAAATTCTTTTTTGCGTCAAACAAAGCATATAAACTAACAGCAGGACAATTTTTTCCTTCATCTAAGCTAAACGCTGCAACCACTGAATCAGGTAGCATCGTAATTTTTTCACCAGGCATATACACGGTACTCATACGTGATTTAGCTAATTTATCTAAAGCAGACTCTCTTGGCATCATCAAAGAAGGGGCTGCGATATGAATACCAACTTCAGTATTGCCGTCTGGCTGTGCGGTCACTGATAAAGCATCATCAATTTCTGTCGTACTGCTGTCATCAATTGAAAAAGCTTGCACGGCTGCCAGCGGCAAATCATTGATAGTCAAAGCAGGCAGTGTAGTGATACGGTGTTCTGAACCTTGCGGAAAATATTCAGCAATAAACCGTGCCATGTGTAAATCATAATGGCTAGAAAAAGCCTCACGCTGCATTAACAAGCGTGTAGGATGAATGTCTAATTGTTTGGCTGCTAATACTAAAGCTTTCCAAGCCCAGCTATTTTTATCAGGTTTAAATGCAATCGTTGGGCAAGCAGCTTGTATTTCAATCGGTAAAGTGCCTGCAATTAATTCTGCAACCATAGCATCACAACGGGCTTGCTCACGGGCTTTTTTTAATAAAGATTCCTTAATAATTAATAGCATTTCAGGCGTAGCAGGTTTATAAACGCCTTTGCCTTTACGGTTAAAAATAGCAGGCAAGGCGTGTAAAGCCATTAACAAAGCTGCTTTTTGTACGGCGGTTACTGAACTGGGTGTGCCACCAAAATAATCAGCAGCAAAGTCTATCGCAACAAATTCAGCTTGGGGCAATAGTTCCCATAAAAAATCAGTATCAATATTGTTTGATTCAGCAGAAGCTTGCAGCACTAAATTGGCAGGATCTGGTTGATTAAATGTAAATAAAATCTGATTGTTTTTTATTTTTATCCGTTTACCTGTTATCAGCTCAACTTGGCTGGTAGCATCGGTTTGGGATAAAATAGTGGCCGCTTTATGGCTGGCATCGTCGTCAAGGTAAGCATACATTTTATTATTTTAGGCGAATATAGTATTTTGTGCAGATGGTATGTTGTTGATGTTGTTATGTTGTTGTTTATATTAACTATATTATTTGTCTATATTATTTATTATCTACATTGTTTATATTAATACTGATTGCATTTTTATCGTATTTTTATAGCATTATTTTATACACTCACTTCAATATTTAAACATAAAATAAAGTTTTCCGCTTAAAATCACGTTTTAACTTAAGGAGTACTGCCATAGCTACTAGCAATTACCGTGACCCTCGCGATAACCGCGAGCCTCGCGACAAACGTGAACACCGAATTAACGGTGAAATCCTCGCACCAGAAGTCCGCTTAGTCGGTCAAGAAGGTGAGCAACTGGGCATTGTTGATGTTCGTGAAGCTTTACGTTTAGCCGCTGAATCTGATATAGACTTAGTTGAAATTGCACCAACTGCTGTACCACCCGTTGCTAAACTGATGGATTATGGTAAATTTCGTTATGCTGAACAAAAACGTTTACATGAAGCCAAGCTAAAGCAAAAAGTAGTGGAATTAAAAGAAATTAAGTTTCGGCCACAAACTGATGAAAATGATTACCAAATTAAAATGCGTAACGTTAAAAAGTTTTTGGAAGAAGGCGATAAAGTCAAAATCACGGTTCGCTTTCGTGGGCGTGAGATGGCTCACCAAGAATTTGGTATGCAATTGGTTCAACGTGTACGCGATGAAGTCGCTGATATTAGCCAAGTGGAATCATTCCCTAAATTTGAAGGCCGCCAAATGATTATGGTGTTGTCTGCCAAGAAGAAAAAATAAAAAATAAAAGAACATTTATTGTGGCATTGGTACATCATAATGCTTGTGCCACAACATCTGTAAGTCGTTTAACGATACTACATAACCTTGAGCACCAGCCCGCTGAACTTTATAAGCACCCATTAAATTACCTAAGCGTAAGCCGTCAAACATAGACCACCCTCGGCTTAAAGCATATAACCAAGCACCCCGTAAGCTGTCGCCGCAACCTGTAGCATCAACAGCCGCAATATCTTTTACCGCCTCTAATGTATGCGCCAAGCCTTTGTCCCAAAAGCATAAACCCTTGTCGCCCAAAGTAATGACAACAGGTGTTTTGTGACTCAACTCTTGTGCATTTTGTTTTAAGGTATGTTCTAAAATAACGGCTTCAGCTTCATTGATAGCGATTACCGATGCACCTTGCATTAATATAAGTAACTCATTTTTATCCATAATGGGTGTAGCTTGTCCTGGGTCAGCAATAAAAGGTACTTTGGCTTGTGCTAACTCAATACTACGATTAATCATAGCTTGCTTGCCATCTGGAGACACAATCGCCCAAGTGGGTTGATACTTAGTGAGTGCAATGTCTGCTTTTTGTACGTGTGCCTCATTCATTGCACCCGCATAAAACCCAGTAATTTGTTGTCCTAGGCTATCACTAAAAATAGTGGCTTTAGCAGTGAGATAGTGTGGTATAGATTTAATATATTCAATTGAGATGCCTTGTTGTTGAAAGTATTTTAAATACTCACCAGCATCACTACCCACTGTTGCCATAACAATAGGGGTAGCACCTAATTGACGAGCTGCGTAAGCAATATTGGCTGCACAACCACCCCATACATGTTGCATGTTAGAAACATAATAAGAAGCCGTTAATCGTTGTTTAGACACTTGTTCAGCATCTAATAAAAATGGAGCTGGACATGACATTACGGTGTCAATTGCAATAGAGCCTGAAATAAAAATAGTCATAATATTATTAAGTATTTAAGTTATTTATTAAATGATGATTCGCTAAGTTATTGATTCTTATTGATTCTTATTGATTTTTTTTAATCAATTGAGACAATTCAACGCCACTTTTAACGGATAACTTTTCAAATAAACGTGCACGGTGTACCTCAACAGTTCTGGCACTAATTAAAAGTGATTCAGCAATGTCTTTGTTGGTTTTACTATTTAATACATGGTGCATGACTTCGCGTTCACGGTCGGTTAAGGACGCTAATCGCACTTTTAACTGCGCGCCTAAGCGGACTGTTTTCATTGAGTTTCTGGCTTGTAACAAAGCTTCTTCAATACGGTCTACTAATTTATTGTCGTTAAACGGTTTTTCAAAAAAATCAAAAGCCCCGTGTTTAAGTGCTTCTACTGCCATAGGTACATCGCCGTGACCTGTTAAAAAAATGACAGGCATAGTGGTGTGTAAATTACGTTCACGCAATTTATCAAACACCTGTAATCCTGATAATTGCTGCATACGTACATCTAATAAAATAACGCGTACATAAGCAGTAATAGGTGGTTGCTGATTTAACCAATCTAAAAATAACTCTCCGCTAGAAAACATCGCACAAGGCAATTGACGTGAACGTAATAGCCAAGACAGTGCGTCTAACACTTCGTTATCATCATCAACAATACATACTTGAACGTCGGTTTGATTATTATGAATCATGTGGATTATGTGATTTATAACTAATAGATAGTTAAATAAATAAATAGTTAATCAACATTACTAGGTTGCCAACTTTTAGCCTTTAATGTTTGTGATTGTAAAAATTGTGTGGGTGTATAGTAATCTACTTGTGCATCATTATTCCAAGTACCCGCATAGCTTTCGCCATTAGGCCAATCAAAGATACCTTTGCCATGGCGAGTACCTTGTTTAAACTGTCCCGTATATTGATGCCCCCTTAAATTTGATGCATCACCCCATACATATACGCCTAAGCCTTCACGCAAATCATGGCTAAACTGTCCTACATAGCGATCACCTGTTTCTAGCCATTGTTGCGTTCCATTACCGTGCTTTTCACCCTGTAAAAAATGACCTGTATAAATACTAGTCTTCCCTTTAGCAGTACCCAAACCCTGTGCCAAGCCACTGGCATCACATTCACCTACATAACGATCTTGTAGTTCAGGGTCTTTGACACTACATTGCGGTACTTTAACGCCCGCCGTACTAGCCATTTGTGCATAAGCTGTAAAACTGCTCAAACTTATTAAGGCAGTACATAATAAATTTATGGAAAAGCGGGAAGAAAATAATGTATTCATAATGTTTTATTTATATTATTGATATCGTTTATATTGTTTATATTGTTTATTTTATTGATATTGTTTATTTTATTTATTTTGCTTATTTTATTGATATTGTTTATTTTGTTGGAATCGTAATTGACAAAGCATTAGTCGTTGCATTAAATAAAATTGGACTACGTTGTTTAGCCATTTGGGTCGTGTGTGCGTTATAAAACAAATTTCCCAGTGCATAGCCCATCGCTCCCCCTACGGCAACATCACTAAACCAATGCTGGCGAGTACCCATGCGTCCCACAGCGGTTAATAGCGGTAAAGTATATAAAATAGGTGCATCATAATGCAACGCATACGGCGTAACCAAGGCAGTTGCCATGGCCATGTGCCTTGATGGAAAGCTACTATCACTGCGATTTTTTGTACCAAAGCTAGTATTACTTAAACCAGATAAAGGTCTCGCCCGATTCGTCAAGTATTTCAAGCTAGTCGCTGCTAGTACTGCAGCGGCTGACGATTCTAAACTGGCCAAAGCAACATGGCTACGGGCATAATTACTGCCATCATAAGCCCATAAAGCTGATGCACCCATACCCAAAAATGTAAGACCGCTACTGATATCGTCTACTTGTTTAAAACGGCGCTGCATTGCCGAATTTTTTAATAAATGAACAACATTGCGGTTCATAGCACGGTCTGATGACGCAGTCAGTGCAGTAAAAACAGCCCCCGTTGCAAGCATATTAGGCCAGTTTACGTGTTGTATACCTTGTTGAAATGAACGAATTGCATTGTTAATTGGAGGAATAATTCCGTCGTTAATGGCAAGTGCACCTAAATGAACCTGACCATCATAATCAGCTACACCCGCAAACCGCTCTAAACCACTTTGTACACGGTTATTACGCCAATCTTCTTCTAATAAATTATATAAGTCAGCAGGATTACTAACCATTTGAGCAATATCACGCGTCCACGGCGACAAAGCGATACTTGCTTTTTGCCTACTGTAGTTAGGCAACATACCATCAAAAGGTAAACTAATTAATAGCCCTTTATCACGATAATTACTTGCACCTACCCCATAGTCTTTAGCATTTGTGACCGACATCCACGCACCTAATTCAGTACCCCCCCAAAAACGCCGTTTAAATTCCGCACGAACGCCTATATCTTTTGCCAAAAAACGTCCCGCACGTACAGTAAGGTTGGTTTCCATGGGCAAACGGTAATGTAATGCTGCTAAGGCAGTGGTTGTACGATAACCGTTTAAACCAAACATAGTCTGTTCATCACGCTGTGCGACTGTATCTATACTTAAATCAACTGCCCAAGGTGATTGAGCAGGTGCATACAAAACTTGTCCACCAATACCTGCATAAGCACGTTCAAAAATACCTGCATTGACACGGCCATATACATTTTTACCTAAATGCTTAAAATGATTAACAACCGCCAAATCTAATTTAGCTTGTTTACCTATTTCATAAAATGCACTGCGCGAGCGAACTTTGTTTTGAGTGCTATTTGAAGCACCAATCCCTAATTTACTAATATTTTCGGTTAAAGTTTTATTAAAAACTACACTAGCATAAGTATTTTTATTCAGTTTAGCCTCTAACTGGGCTTCTGCTTTTACCGCATATTGTAGACCACCAGGGCCATTTAAATAACTAGATATTTTTGGAGAAAAGCTAGCATGATAACGTTTTTCACCGCCACTATCCCAAGTCAAACCTAGCGGCGTGAGTTGAAAATACGGGTCTTCTCTCCGTGGTGTTAATCCTAATTGCGGCAAAGTATATCCTCCCAATACAGCGATTTTATCGGCGGCATTAAAGGGTATTGGTTGCTCTACCGATGTAATTGCCGCGTCAATACTATGCGGTGTAGGTGTATTTAGCTTAAAAGAAGACAATAAATTTTGTTGAGAAGATTGCCCTTCTAAATAGCTATTTAAAGCGACTAAGTCAGTAAATAGATATTCCGCTGTGGCTATATTTGTTTCGTCATTGATATAAGTAACTGCAATAGACTTAGTTTCTTGAGGGGTCGTTTTTAATGCAATATGCACAGCATCACCGACGGCACTGCTGGCATACAGCTGGGTTGCATGGCTCAGTATTAATTGTAAACGATTAGACGCCGTGTATTTAATAGCAATATTTTTGAAACCATAACTGTGTAATAGTCGGCGCATCGCTTCTAAATGAGCAGCGTTACTATTCCATTGTGCTGCAGTCGGCTGCTTTAAAGGAATTCTAAAACGTGGCTTTTCGTTATTTTTAGCAATAGTATCGCGTACATTATTATCAACAGTATGTTGCACTTGTATTTCTGTTGCGCCCATACGGCGAGCAAGACGCATACTCCAAGCACTATTGTGCGGTGTGTATTCCAAACCGTAATTAATAGTACGTTGGCTACGACTTAATTTATCAAGTCCCGTTTCTTGAGCAAATTTATCACTTAAATAATGATTAGCATCTTTTTCTAGCATTATTTTTAAGCCTGATACACTGGGTACTGTTGCTTTAATACCACCAAAAACCCCTTTGATTCGTCCCGTGCCATAGCCTACTGTGGTATCAATGGGAATATTATTCACTATAAACCGTTTACTGGCAGCCACTGCAGTACTTTTAAATAAACTAGTACCTATTGGGTCTTGCACGATTAAAGCGGTCGCTGGTATTTGCTTAGTTTCATCAGTAAGTTTAATCCGTCCAAATAAAGTTTTATCTTTATAATCACCGTAGTTTTTCTTAAAGTCTGTGTAATTACTAGCTAAGCTATTTGGAAATCCATCTACACCCATCACCCGTATAATACCTAAACCACCTTGTAACCAAGGTAAAATAGTCGCCTGCGTTCTAAAAGTAGGGTACGGCTTTACAAATGAAAAATCATTACGCCAAGTACCGTCTTGGTCTAGTCGCCCGGTAGGCATGGCAATTAACTCGCTCTCTGCAGCAGTGCTTTTGGTACTAAATAAAAAAATTAAACTAAGTGTACAAATACTACGTGCAAATAAAAGCATAGGTGTGATGTGAAAAATAGTCATGAAATACCTGCAAAAAAAGAGCCTTATCATTAGATTAAGGCTCTTTTAACAAAAATTAGTAATGTTTTATTGATAGCTATATAAATTAGTTTACCAAACTATCATTAATCAATATTGATTAATGGTTACTAGCAGTATGACTACTAGTAGTCTTAGTGGCAGTTATAATTGCACCCGTAATTACAGCACCGACAATACCGTAACCTACCCATTTAGCAGCAGGTGATACTGCTGAAATAGTCGGTAATGAAGCCATTGAATTTACAGCATTATAACCACGTGATACAGTGCTAAAAGTTTGTTGGGGGATATTTTGAACCGCAACGTTATTACCTATCATGTTTTGACCCATCATATTTTGACCTGTCATGTTTTGACCCATCATATTTTGACCTGTCATGTTTTGACCCATCATATTTTGACCTGTCATGTTTTGACCTGTCATGTTTTGACCTGTCATGTTTTGACCTGTCATGTTTTGACCTGTCATGTTTTGACCTGTTGTATTTTGACCAAACATATTTTGTGATGTACCTGATCTTGATTTATTAGAATGATTATCAGCAGATACATAAACTGGACTAGCAACGATAGCGGTGGCTAAAATAGTGGCGACGATTTTTTTCATGAATAGCTCCTAGGATTAAAGATATACTTATTAAGTGATTGGTTGTTGATTATTAAACTATTAAGTATGAACGGTAATAATTTATCGCACAAACTCTTAATATTTTACACGTTTAAGCCCTAAATTACGAATAAATTTATTACTGTAACCATTGTTTGCGTGTTTTTAACAACACTATAGCTATAGCAAACAATAAACTGAATAAACTACCCGCTAATATTAAAAGTGTACGGTTCGGGCGTGACGGTAACTCTGGCACAATAGCCTCATCAATCAGCTGTAGGCTGGCTGTATCACGCGATTCATCTAAACGGGCAAACTCAAATTGTTTAGCCAGTAATTCAAATACAGTTTCAGCATATTTTAAATCGCGTAAACGCCGCGCATAGTCCATACCTGAATCAGTTAATTTTTTATTATTGCCTAAATGCGTGGTTTGGTTAGCATCACCTGTTTGCGAACGCTCTAGTTTATTGGATTCATTACGTAATGCTGTCATTTCAATGACTTTACGTTGATAGTCTGGATTTTCGGTGGTTGCATATTGTCGTAAAGAAGCCAGTTCAACTTCTTTTGCAGAAATAGCTGCACGTATTTTTGCTATGGCTTCAATGGCAACCTTTCCTTGAGTATCTAATTGTAAAAGACCCGTTGTTTGCTGCATCATTTTAAATGCTTCTTCAGCGTCTGTTAATTGATTTTTAGCTTGTTTTAATTGCGTTTCAAAAAAGAAACGCCGTTGTCCTGCTTCAGTTATCGCCATACGTTGCATCATACCTTGCAGTGCATAAAAATATTCATTGGCTATAGCTGCCGCCAATCTAGGGTCTTGGTCTTCTACGTCAATGTTGATAATGCCATCTTTCCCTGCAACTACCTTTGTTAAGCTGGCAAGTTGCAGTCTAGTATTTTGTGCTGTCTTAATTTTATAAGCTTCTTTTAATGAAAATTTAGCAATCACGTGGTCACTAATAGAGCGGCTTTTTAATAAACCTACATACAAATCACCTGGCGTTTTAATTCCCAGCATAGTAGCTGCACCGCCAGCCCCCCCTAATGCCCCCAGTATGGCAGCTTGTCCAGAACCTGAACCACTGGTAGGCGGCATAACGCGTATTTGTGCATTAAAATACTTGGGCTGTAAAAAAGCGACAATGACTGCGGCAACAATGCCTATTGTTGAAATAATCAGTAACCAAAGTTTGTGCGTCAGTAATGCGGTAATAATGGCTGATATATTAATCGGCATCTCATCATCATAAGCAGTTGAATGTGTATTTAACGCATTATTCAAGTTAGGATTGATAGTTTGCATCAGTAAATTCCCAATACTTTTAAGCTAGCGACACCCAAAGAAAACTGTGAAAATATACTAGCCCAGTTTTTATAGTTATTTAGTGTGTCAAAACGACGAATGTTTTCTGGTACGATAATCGCATCACCAGGATGTAATACAACTTCAGAACCCAACCAACCTAACCAACCATTAGTTTTACGAGTGATACTGCCATTGGCACGCAATACATAAATATTGTCAGCATCAGCACTGGCTGTTAAATCACCGGCTTGAGATAAGTATTGCTTTAGAGACTTATTAGCGACATGCAGTACCGTATTTTCATTATGAACCGCTCCCACAATTGACACGGTAGCTTGTTGTGGTGGAATGTATAACGTGTCACCATCTTCAACCGCAATATCAGGCACATCACTCAAATAAGCAGTCGGTGGTATATCCATCGCAATACGACCCGAAGCTTTGACGCTTTTTAATTGGTTTAAAAACTGTTGCGATGCTTGGACAGACTGTGCTTGTTGCGCTGCATTTTCCGAGCTAGTTGCCCGGGTAAGTGACTGTAAATTCAAATCGCGCTCTAGTTTTTCTAAAGTAGAATCCATCGCTTTTTGCTGATTAGATTGCACCGTTTTTCGCGTTAATACAGCACCGTATACATAGGCTTTGTCAGTTAATCCGCCTACACGTTGTACCAACTGTAACAGTGTTTCATTGGGCAATGCTTGATAAACACCGCCCGCATTAAATTCACCTTCCAATTTAACGGTACGCGTTAGTTTTGATTGTGCAATGCGTAAATCACGGTTACTAAACACACTAA